>CAMPJM010000146.1 GCA_946886805.1 uncultured Flammeovirgaceae bacterium
GCCTCTCTCATTATTACCCGTCCGTATGGACGGATGAGTAGTTCATTGAAGCTTCTTTCACTTTTACAAGCAATTGCAATTTCCCTGGTAAGTATCATATAGAAACTCAGCTAGCATTGGAAAGCCTATCTATTAAAGCAATATATTCGTTTCTTACCTCCTCTTTTAATTTCCCTTTTTGTCTTAACCATGCTTCGTGTTTCGCTACTGCTTTAAAATCAAATCCGCCTGGCCTCTCCTCATTATTATCACCTACAGTTGCTTGCTTATACAATCCGTACATCAATAAGAGGTCTTCATTGGAAGGCCGTTCGCTTAGTTCTTTAGACCTAATGACCGAACTTTCAAAATCTTCTTTTGTACTCATGGTATGAAATGTTAAATGTTGAATATTCTATTTTTCAATTGCTTGTGAATCCGAGAGATACAAAAAAATCAAAAAGGCTGAACTTAAAGCACAGCCTTCATGACAATCACATTTTAAAATCAATTCTATCTTTCGTTAAAACCTTTGTAGCTTCTTTCTTTTTCGCCAGTATAAATTTGACGAGGTCGGCCAATAGGCTCATTATTTTCTCTCATCTCCTTCCATTGTGCTATCCAACCTGGAAGCCTTCCCAAAGCAAACATCACCGTAAACATTTCTGTAGGAATGCCCATGGCCCGGTAAATTATTCCTGAATAAAAATCAACATTGGGATATAACTTTCTTTCCACAAAGAAATCATCTTTTAAAGCCGCTTCTTCAAGCCCTTTGGCGATATCAAGAATAGGATCATTTACCCCTAATTTTTCAAGCACGTTATCAGCAGCCTTTTTAATTATTTTTGCCCTTGGATCAAAGTTCTTATAAACCCTGTGCCCAAAACCCATAAGTCTAAAAGGATCGTTTTTATCTTTTGCTTTGGCAATATATTTTGAAGTGTCTCCACCGTCGTTTTTGATATTTTCCAACATTTCTATCACCGCCTGATTGGCACCGCCGTGCAGGGGACCCCACAAAGCATTTATTCCGGCAGATATTGAAGAGTACAAACTCGCCTGGCTGGATCCTACTATTCTCACGGTCGAAGTTGAACAGTTCTGCTCGTGATCGGCATGTAAAATCAATAATTTATCTAATGCATCAGCAACTACTGGATCTGGTTCATATTCCTCCGCTGGCAAAGCAAACATCATTTTTAGAAAATTAGAGCAATAATCAAGGTTATTGCTTGGGTAGTTCACAGGATGCCCTACTTCGTTTTTATAACACCATGCGGCGATGGTGGGCATTTTGGCCAAAATACGAATAATGCTTAGATTAACTTCTTCTGTAGACCTGTTAGGATGTAAAGAATTTGGATAAAAAGCGGTAAGGGAGCAAACCAAAGAAGACAATACACCCATTGGATGAGCTTTGGATGGAAAACCATCTAAAATGTTTTTTATGTCTTCATGAACTAAGGTATGAACGGTTATTTCTTTTGAGAAACCTTGGAATTCAGCTTTTGTAGGAAGGTTTCCATAAATAAGCAGATAAGCGACCTCAAGAAAAGAAGATTTTTCTGCCAGTTCTTCTATAGAATATCCCCTATATCTTAAAATACCTTTTTCACCATCTAGAAAAGTAATAGCACTTTGAGTAGCCCCCGTATTTTTAAAGCCAGGATCCATCGTAATATATCCGCTTTCAGATCTCAACGAACTAATATCCAAAGCCTTTTCCTCTTCTTTACCCTCAATAATCGGCAATTCAAACGTTTTATTGCCTATTTTTAGTTCTGCATTATTCGACATATTATTTAGTATATTTTTTATGTAAATCTAATGGGCATCATTCCTGACAAGCGAAATTAAAGAAAAAAAACGTCAATAGAAAACCAATAACTACTTGAAGGGTGTCCCGGAATTTAATTTTTTTCAAAAATGCAAACCATAATTTAGCTAGTTAAACGTAATAAGCTAAAATAAAGGTATATATATTGGAAAATTGATATACCTAAAGAAAAATCATGGTTATTTAAGATCGTGTTCGATAACGGGGGCAAGATAAAGAAAAGTTTTAAGTTTGGAAACAGCTTAAATCAAATTTTATTTTTTTTCAGCAACAAGGCAAAAACTAAATCTTTTTTTGACCAGCCCTACGGCTTTGTCTGTTTTAGCAAAGATCGCTAAAAATCTAATGATTTCTTAGTTCATCAATCAGCTCGCTTTTGTTCATTTTTGATCGTCCCTTGATACCCACTTCTTTAGCTTTGTCGTATAAATCCTGCTTCGATTGCTCTTCATATTTTGCAGCCTTACCTCCTTTGCGTCCCGTTTCATGTTTAGGTGAATTAGCAATTCTGGCAGCTTTTTCCTTGCTCATCCCTTTTTCCCTCAACTTTTCGTATTGAGCATCATCTTTTATTTGATTTCCGTGATTCTTGGCCATTTTAATAAATTTTAGGTTAACATCTTTCGTATCTATAACCTTCTATCTTTAAGATTGTTAATTTTGAACAAAATATTTGCGGTAAGGCTAAGGTGAATTAAAACAAAGAAGACCAATGAAGAGAAGAAGCTTGCTTTTTAACATTTCGAGTAAATATATGCTGCTTGTATGAAAAGATGGAAAAAGCCTTTTATAAAACTAGCCAATAAAGTAAAAAGTCCTTTTAGAAAATTAAAGCTTGGGCTAAAACAAAGTCTTGGCTGGTTGGGTGTTCCTAAAATTCTTCCTTACAGAGGTTTTGGTAACGAAAATATCGTTTTCCTTCGGGGCTGTGTTTTAGAGGATAAAGGGCTATGTACCCCCGAGGTACAGGATAGCATTTGGGATAACATGATAGCGATGATAAAAAGGTTTGTGAGTGACGAAATCCCTGGCGTAAAATTAAGCGCTACTTTTATGGGAGAAACGAAAGAATTTGAAACGGACGAAAAAGGCTTTTTTGAAGTGACGTTTGTTCCCCAATACGATCATATTCCGGAAGATGCCTGGCAACCGGTAGCACTGGAACTATTAGAGGATGTTGTCCCCGATCAGGAAGATGTGAAAGCTACCGGACAAATCATGTTTTTAAATCACAAAAGCGAATTTGGCGTTATATCGGACGTTGATGACACGATATTAATTTCCAAAGCAACCAATGCCTGGAAAAAACTGCGGCTCATGCTCTTCAAAAATGCACATAGCAGATTGCCATTTGAAGGGGTAGCGGCCTTTTACCGGGCCTTGCAGGAGGGAACTACCGATACTTATAATCCTATATTTTATGTTTCCAGCAGTGAATGGAACCTCTATGATTTGCTGGTTGACTTTTGTAAGGTAAGGGGAATCCCTAAAGGTCCCTTCCTTTTACAATCTTTAGAAGAAGACTGGTACAAATTTTGGAAATCAGGGGGCGGAGACCACAATCACAAAGTCGATAAAATCAGGCACATCCTTTCAACCTATCACGACCTAAGATTCATACTGATTGGGGACAGCGGTCAGAAAGACGCCGAAATTTACAGTAAAATTGTTCAGGAGTTTCCAGAACGAATTTTGGCCATATACATAAGAGATGTGACCAAGCCCAAGCGGCATCGTTACATTAAAACAATTGGCGAGAGCATAGAACACACAGGAGTAGAAATGTTGATAGTGAAAGATACCGAGGAAGCTGCAAAACATGCCATTGAGAGAGGCTTCATTTCAGATAAATTCTTAAAGGGAATTAAAAAAGAAAGAAAAAGAGACCATAATGCCACAAATGAGCTCAAAGATCTTGTAAGCAAACAGACTTAAATTGACTCTTGACCTACACCTTCTAGATTTACTTTATTCCCTATTGCATTTTCTTGTAATCGGCTTCAATCTTTTTGGTTGGATCTGGAACAGGTTTTTAAAATTACACTTAGCTTGTATTATTGCAACTGCATTTTCCTGGCTGGTATTGGGGATAAGGCATGGTCGGGGCTATTGCTTCCTAACAGATTGGCACTGGGCCGTTAAAAGAAAATTGGGTGAGACAGATTTACCTGCTTCCTTCATCACCTATATAATAGAGAAAATTAATATCATAGATTTATCTGCTACTGCGATAGATGGTATTACAGCCATTTCTTTTGTTGTTGCAGCTGGAATTTCAGTTTATAAAAATTACAGAAATTATAAAAGTTTAAAAACCAATAGATAATGACCACCATCGGACTTATTTCTGATACGCATAGTTTTCTTGACCCTAAGGTATTCCAATATTTCAAGGATTGTGACGAAATATGGCATGCCGGTGATATTGGCTCCACTAATGTGGCAGATGAACTGGAATCATTTAAGCCATTAAAAGCGGTTTACGGAAATATAGATGGAACAGCTTTAAGGACACGATATCCCGAACACCAGCGCTTTTCCTGTGAGGGGCTTAAAATCTGGATAACACATATTGGGGGTTATCCTCCGAGGTACAACAAAATAGTAAAGCCGCTAATAACAAAAGACCCACCTGATATTTTCATTTGCGGTCACTCTCACATCTTAAAAATTATTACTGACCCTAAGTTAAACAAATTGCTCTATATAAATCCAGGAGCGGCAGGAAGGGTTGGTTTTCATAAAGTCGGTACACTGGTGCGGTTTCAAATCGATAAGCGAAAAATCAGCAACATGCAGGTAATTGAATTGGGTAAAAAGGCAGATCAAGCAGAAAGATTGGGTTAGGGAACGAGCTACAGACACTTTTCGACCGTTGTATTATTAAAGAAGAAATATATTTTATTATTATGGCAATCCCAGAAATCCAATATTAAAGGTCTGCGAGGACACAGACCTTGGGTTCAAAGGGAATGGTAGAAAGCGCCAAACCACCTCGTCGTTGCGAGTCAATTTTTTTCTTTTCGAAAAAAATTGATGCGGCAATCAACTGAAACGGAGAGCGTTTATTAACGGGATTGCCGCACTGTTGGCTTACTTTTAAGTTATCGGGGCTTGAAGATCTGTGAGGGCACAGACCTTGGCTTCCTTTTTCAGTCTTCTAAATCCGGTCCGCCAAGAAATATCGCATGATTTCCGATTAGCAAAGGCACAAAAAATTGAGCCTAAAGTTTAAGAAAATAGATTTCTTAAACCTTAGGCTCAACAAATATCGAAAATGGGGTAATTATTCTTTTTCTGAAGAATCTTCTTTCTTTTCAGCTTTTTCTTTCTTCTCAGTCTTAGGTGCTGATTCTTTTTCTGAAGATGCAGCTTTTTCAGCTTTCGCAGTTACTTTTTTATCATCTTCCTTCTTATTGTCAGATTTTTTAAAGCCTGCCTTAATAGCCTCAACGTCCACATTCTTAATAACAGGTGTCGCAGTTAATTGCTTTATTCTGCTTACTCTATTATTAGCCTTTGATTTGTTTCTAAGGTCTTTTCTTTTAAGTCTAGTAACACCCATTTTATTTTCTTTTATAATTATCAATCTATCGTCAAAATGAAACCTTCGTTGTTAAAAGAGTTGAATTAAAAAACTTCTTCATCAGAAAAAAACTTTTTTAATTCAACAATAAAGTTTCATCTACATTTGTAAAATGAGGTGCAAATATAAAATTTAAAAAGCACTTTTCTAAATTTTATGTGAAAAATTATTTGTTAACGCAATTAGTAATTGGCCTTTCAAGAAACAATAAAAGAGAATGCCTGCTGCTTGATTTGCCTCAATGCCACAAGAGACGACCTTACTACATTTCAGTTCTAATATCTTATCATCTAAACAAATAATTTAATCGACTGGTAATCAATAAAATAACCAACCACACTTTCAATCCTCTCTGATCATTTATGTCGAAGAACTTCAGCTACTAATTTAGATAAGAGACTCTTCTCGGAGGCTTTGCTTTTGCTTTTAGTCTTTATTAAGACTGCTGCTGCAATTGCTAGACCCGCACCTACCGCAATTTTCTGATACACCGCTTTTCTATTGTGTTTCCAATCAGCATTTCCGCCTTTTTCCGCGAAAATGTTGGGTATATGGCCATGTGCCAAATCATCAATAACGCCTTCTACCACATTAACCCTATCGGCCATTATCAAAGATAACCAATGAGTATAACTTGATTCGCTGTGTTTGAAGGCATATCTTCTGATCATTCCGCTGAGACCTTTTGGCGGCATAGAAGTACCAAATACCGCGGTTACATTGGGCCTTTCTATGGAATGTAAAACTTCTATATCTATTGGTTGCTGAGTTGGCCTATCCCAATTATAACCTTCTTGTTCTTCGTCTGTACGATGTTTTATGGGATAAGTCGGATCATTTTTTGGATCAGCATCCACACCCCAACCTTTTATATGCGAATAATCTTTTTGCTTATTTTTCATGTTAATTGTCGTTTAATAAAAGATTATGGAATAAGAACCGGTTTGATGCAATTATCCAATTTATCGGAAAAAATGTGATAGGCATCAGCAACTTCCTGTAGCGGAAACTTGTGGGTGATCAACGCCTTCGGATCTAAAATGTCGTTTTGAACATGCTCTATCAGCTTTGGCAGATGTCGTTTTACCGAAGCTTGATTAGCCCTGATAGTGATGCCTTTATTTACCACATTTCCAATAGGAATTAAATTGTCCGTAGGGCCATAAACCCCAACGATGGAAAGTATGCCACCTTTCTTTAAACCGTTGATTGCCCAATGCAGTGCTGTGGCCGAACCTGCCTGCATCATAGCTTTTCTTCCTGTAATAGTCTGCATGGTATTTCCCGCCGCGTCCGCTCCTACCGCGTCTATACAAACATCTGCGCCCATCCAGTCGGTTGTTTTCTTTAAAAACACCACCGGGTCTCCAATAGAATTGAAATTATAGGCTTCGCAACTTGCATAATTTCTGACAAACTCCAGCCTGTATTCTACCTGGTCGATGACGATAACCCTCCCGGCGCCAAAAAGCCAGGCGCATCTGGCAGCCATAATTCCCACTGGGCCTGCTCCGAAAACCACAACAGTATCGCCAGGTTGGATCCCGCCCATTTCTGCAGCCTGATAACCGGTTGGCACCACGTCTGTAAGCATCACAGCATCATCAGGGTCCATACCTTCAGGAATAACCGTTGGGCCAACGTCTGCATAAGGGACCCGCACATATTCTGCTTGTCCGCCATCGTAGCCACCAGCAGTATGCGAATACCCAAAAATACCCCCTACTGCTGTTGCCTGTGGATTGGATTCATGGCAATTCCCAAACAATCCTTGTTTACAAAAAGCACATTTCCCACACGCTATATTAAAAGGAACTATTACGTTGTCCCCCACTTTTAACTTTTTAACTTCGGAACCTATATCCTCCACTATCCCTATAAATTCGTGTCCAAAAGTCATACCCACGCGCGTATCGGGTACTAAACCGTTATACAAATGCAGGTCTGAACCACAGATGCAGGAACGGGTAACCTTAACAATAGCGTCTTCAGGGTGAAGGATTTCAGGCATGGGTTTATGGTCGATCCGAATGCGTAATGGTCCCCTATAATTCATTGCCAGCATAATATCATAATTAAGGTGAAAAAATTGATTTGATAATTACTTTAACTGCAATTAAAAACAGCATGAACTATTAAAAGTTTAAATATTTATGGCTCTATGTGGATTGCAGTGGGTGGCAAGATATCGCTTTTTAAGAACGATTGCATTCTTAGGTGACCGGCCTTATTCATTTTAGGTATTTTCCTCATCGAATTGGATTAGAAATAAAAGCTGTCTGACCGAAGGGAGTTCTTTTATTTCCCAATTTGGTGAGGAAAATAGCGTTAAAAAATGAATACAGCCTTGATTTTTTTGCTTACTTTTTTTATCAAGAAAAAAAGTAAGGCCTGTCCGGCGAGGACAAAAAGAATTTATAGCAGCTTATGTTTTGGATTATAAAAAAAATGACCCACTACTAATCACATAGAACCAATATTTAATTCAGATCCCAATTTTAGAAAGCTCTTATTATATAGTGCATAGAATTAATTTCCAAAGCATGCACAGTAGGTCGCAACGGAATTTTAATAGTAGCATTTCAATTCAATTCTTTTTTTTAGTTTTGTGTTCAGTAAAACGAACCCTGAATGATATCATAAAACCAGAATGTCATTCACCCGTTGTGTGAAATCAAATGTAACAATCAAAATCATTGAAATCTAGACCATTTAAACCCTCTCTCTTCAGGAGAGGGCAAGAGCCTGCCCCGAAGAATTGCGGGGGTGAGGTTAAAAGGAATGCTAATTTTCAATGATTTTTATCAATATTACTTAATTCACACGACGCATTATCATTCATAAATTAATTTACATGAGCACTCAAAAACCAAGCTTACCAAAAGGAACCAGAGATTTTGGACCGGAGCAAATGAGTAGAAGGAATTTTATTTTCGATCACATAAAATCAACTTTTCAAAAATTTGGATTTCAACCTTTGGAGACCCCCAGCATGGAAAACCTGAGTGTGCTAACAGGAAAATATGGCGATGAAGGCGACCAGTTGCTATTCAAAATTTTAAATTCAGGCGATTTTCTTTCTAAAACCGAGAACGAAGATTTTACAAAAGGCGCAAAACATTTGCTGCCAAAAATAGCGGAAAAAGGGCTTAAATATGACCTTACCGTTCCTTTTGCTCGTTATGTGGCTATGAACAGACAGCTGATCTTCCCTTTTAAGCGCTATCAGATCCAACCTGTGTGGCGTGCTGACAGGCCGCAAAAAGGAAGATACCGAGAATTCTACCAATGTGACGCTGATGTAGTGGGCACAGAATCATTAATATGTGAAAGTGAAATAGTTTTAATGACTACAGAAGTGTTCCAAAAACTGGGAATTCTGGATTATACTATTAA
>CAMPJM010000147.1 GCA_946886805.1 uncultured Flammeovirgaceae bacterium
TAGACATTAGATTTTAGATGTTAGAATAGTCCTCGTTTTATGACGAGGACTTTTGAGATCAGCGATTGCGTCGCTCTTGGAAAGCTAGAAGGGCTTATTGTCTCTGAAATAACAAGGCAAAGGAGAAATTGGTAATCGTTCTCCGTCGGTGGGAAGGTATTTGCTACAGAAGTAGTAGGGGTTTTGCGACGATTTACAGCTACGACCAGTCACACACCAATTTTGAAATAGATCATGGAATTATTTTGTTTTGCTGTCTTGAAAATAATCTTAAGGATGGCTTAAAATCTGTATGTCTTATAGTTTATTTCCTCTATTTTTGCTTTTTATTCTAAGCTATAACAATGCACGATTATACTTCATTCAACACCATTTGCGTCCACTCAGGTACGCAAATCGATAAAGAATTAAAAGGGGTAAATACTCCTATCCACACCTCTTCATCCTTTGGATATATTGGTGCCGATGAAAACAAATATCCCCGTTATTTTAACACCCCTAATCAATTAGCTGTAGTAAAGAAACTATGTGCATTGGAGGGTGCTGATGATGGGGTGTTGTTCAGTTCCGGAATGGCGGCCATAAGTACTGTAATGTTAGGGTTCTTGCAATCCGGAGATCATCTGGTGCTTTCAAAAGAAATTTACGGAGGCACTTATCATTTTGTAATTACCGAGCTGAACAGAATTGGTATAAGCTATACTTTTACTGATACAACGGCTGTCGAGAGTTTTGAAGCGGCGATTCAGGAAAATACAAAAATGATATATTTAGAGACGCCCTCTAACCCTCTGTTAAATTTAACAGATATCAAAGCAGTGGCTGAACTTGCCAAAGACCATCATTTGTTGACAGTTATTGATAATACCTTTGCCTCCCCCATAAATCAGAATCCTATAGCTATGGGTATTGACCTGGTGATGCACAGCGGCACGAAATATCTCGGAGGCCACAGTGATTTGTGTTTCGGAGCGGTAGTGGGAAGTCAGAAACTTATATCCGTGCTACTGTCACGTGCAATAAACTTAGGCGGTAGTTTGAATTCAACCACATGCGCTCTTATAGAAAGAAGCTTAAAGACATTGGCATTACGAGTAGAAAGGCAAACACAGAATGCACAAGTAGTTGCTGAGTTTCTTGAAAAACAATCGGGCATCAGAAAAGTGAATTATCCCGGATTAGCATCCCATCCCCATCATGCTTTGGCCCAGAAGCAAATGAAGGGTTTTGGCGGAATGCTGTCTTTTGAGCTAGAGGGTGACATTGCCACTAGCGATAGGTTCTTAAATAAGCTCGAAATGATCATGCCTGCATTAAGTTTAGGTGGAGTTGAAAGCATAATTTGTGCGTCTGTAAAAACATCTCACTTAAAAATGACTCCGGAGGCGAGAAAATCTGCGGGAGTTTCAGATAGTTTATTGCGTTTGTCAGTGGGCATAGAGGCTCCGGAAGATATAATCGAGGATTTAAAGAGGGGACTTACTGAGGTGTAAGGTGCTGTTTTGCTGAGTAATATGGCTGCACCAATGGCGGTCTAGCAGCTACTGCACCCCTACCTATCCGCGTCCTGTCCCCTGACAGGATGATATTGCAGAGAGCAAGAAAAAAATGAGAAGATCAAGGACGGTTTTTGTAAGGAGAAATTTATGGCTTAGTTGTTTTTTTGACATTGGTCGCTGTCGGGGGACAGCGACCGGTGGTAGCATCTTTTGAGCCTTCCCGCCCAGAAAGCCTAAAGGGCTTTAACATGAATAGCACCCGAAGGGTGTAAAATAATCGGCAAAGACAACAACGCTAAAGGGGTTGAACATGATTGCTTAAAATCAATCGCAAAATTTTTACTGACTCCAGGACGTGGGAACTCTATCCCAACGGTGGCCTTTAAGTTCTTTCGATAAAGAACCATCTAACCTTACACCGTCGGAAACCGCCATATTGGATTTCATATGGTTGATTTTTCTCATTCCGGGTATGGTCGTTGAAACCGTTGGATTATTCAAAATAAATCTCAGGGCCAGCTCAGGCATATTCATATCCTTAGGTATCAAGGGCCTTAATTTTTCCGCATGCTCGACACTTGAGGTGAGGTTTTCAGGAACAAAATAGGTGCTTCTCCAATCCTCTTTAGGGAACGTTGTCTCTTTCGTGAGATTGCCAGTAAGTGTACCCTCATCAAACGGAACCCTTGCGATCACAGCGATGTCCATTTCTTTGCACAAAGGGAATAATTTGTCTTCGGGTGCCTGATCAAAGATATTGTAAATCACCTGAACGGCATCAATATGTCCGGTTTTGATAGTGTTTAGACTGTTTTCAGGTTCCCATCTATTAACGCTTATGCCAAAATGTTTTACTTTCCCGTCTTTTTTTAATTGCTCAACGGCCTTTTGCCATTCTTCCATTTCAGCCCATTCGTCTTCCCATACATGGAATTGTTGGAGGTCGATACGCTCTACTTTCAAATTTTTAAGGCTTTTTTCTGTGTATTCAATGATATGATCATAGGGAAAACAATCTTCTAATTTATAATGGCTCTTGGAAGGCCATTTCATATTTTTCGGTGGGATTTTCGTTGCCGCATAAAGCTTCTTTTCCGAATGCTTTTGAAGCAATTTCCCTAAAACCTGCTCACTGAAACCTGAACCGTAGCCCCACGCTGTATCAAAAAAATTACATCCTAAACCCACCGATTCATCCAGCGCTTTGTTATAATCTTTTTCTTCTGAACCAGTCCAGCCTGCTAAACCCCACATGCCATATCCGATTTCACTTACTCGCCAGTCTGTTCTGCCAAATCTCCTGTATTCCATATTTTAGTATTTTTAAAATTTATGAGTATTTACAATAGAAGTATTTATTTTTACCTGATATATAACTAAAAAGCCCCAAATATACAATTTGAGGCTTTAAGTTTTAAATCAAAATTCAATCTATAGCTTGTAATCCAATTTAACCGACTGATCTCCTACCCAAAATTCAAAAGCACCGGCTTCAGTGACTCTTTTACCTTCTCTATTTATAAAAGATAGGTCTTCAGGGCTAACAGTAAAAGTTACTTCCTTACTTTCCCCTGCTTTTAAATTTACTTTGGTATACTTTCTCAACCTCTTTGCATTAGGTGTAATTGAAGCATATAAATCTACAGAATACAATTCAACGGCCACTTTCCCATCTCTTTTTCCTGTATTCTTCACGTTTATTGTTGTTGTAATTTGGTCACCAGGGCCAAAAGCAGATTTGTCAATTTTTAAATCACTATACTCGAATGTGGTATAGCTCAGTCCGTGGCCAAATGGCCATTGAGGATTAAAACCGCCTTTTCCATAAGCATTGGGAACATCTTCCCGAATTTCTTCAGTGCCTTTTCTATCATAAAGAACAAGGTCGTTTGTATGTCTTGGATAGGTGAAAGCTAAAATTCCGTTTGGATTATAATCGCCAAATAAAACATCGGCAATAGCTTTTCCCCCCATTGTTGATGGTCTGTAGGCCAACAGAATTCCAGGTATTTTTTCTTCTATCGATGAAATTACCCTGGGCCTGCCTTCAACCATTACCAATATAACAGGCTTTCCCGTGGCGATGGCGGCTTCGGCCAATTCTAATTGCTTTTCGTCAAGTGTTAAATTATCGATTACTCCAGGGCTTTCTGCGTAAGCTTTTTCACCGAGGAATAGTATGATGTAATCAACTGTTGCAGCGTCCTTCTTTAATTGCGTTACATCAAAATTCTTAGGATTTTTGTAATCCCTTTGTGCGCTGGAAACCACATTTTCATTCCCAATTTTATTTTCAATTGCTTCTTTTATTGTTAAGGTAGTTTCAGGATATTGGTCCACAGCATCGCCTTGCCAGGTATATGACCAACTGCCATGCAAAGATGCAACATTATTGGCAGAAGGGCCTGCTAGTAAAACTTTTACATCTTTTTTTAGAGGCAGGATACCGTCATTGTTTTTTACAAGAGTCAAGGTTTCCAAAGCAGCCTGTAGCGCAGCCGCATCATACTCTTTTTTATGCAAATTTTCGAGATCAGCTTTTTTGGGAAGCTCGTTATCGAATAAGCCTAATTTGTATTTTAGTGTTAAGATTCTTCGAACCGAAACATCAATTCTTTCCTCAGAAATGCTGCCTTCTTTAACTAATTCCAACAGCAAATCATAAAATGAATAATCGAGCGGAACCATGCTCATATCCAAACCAGCTTCCACCGCCTGCCTTACAGCTTCTTTTGGTGAATCAGCCACTTTATGTCTTGTATGCAATCTTATTACATCTTCCCAATCAGATACTGCCACGCCCTCAAAGCCTAGTTCATCCCTTAAAATGGTGGTTAAATAATACTTGCTTCCGTGAACCGGTACACCATTAATTTCACCTGAATTGATCATAACCGAAGAAGCACCTGCTTCGACCGCACTTTTGAAAGGCGGTAAAATATACTCCCTAAGAACGTGGTCAGGTATATAGGAAGGGGTTCTGTCTTTTCCACTCGCTGGAACAGAATATCCCAAAAAATGCTTCATACAAGAGGCTACAGAAGTCATTTTGTCTAATCCGTCTTCCTCGTATCCTCTTATTGCAGCAGCTCCCAGGGTTGAAACTAAATGTACGTCTTCGCCAAAAGTTTCCTCAAACCTTGCCCAAAGTGGTTGTCTCCCAACATCTAAAACCGGATCGAAATTCCACGGAATTCCTACTGCTCTCGTTTCGATAGCGGTAATTTCCGCAGCTCTTTTTACAAGCTCAGGGTTTCTGCTGGCAGCCATTCCTATATTGTGCGGAAATAAAGTAGAACCTTTAATATAATTGGCGCCATGAATGGCATCAATACCATAAATAACAGGAATTTTGTTGGGTGTTTCTTTAGTGGCAACAGTCTGAATTTTAGTGATGACATCATGCCAAACCTCAGCAGAATATGCATGTCCTTTTACGTTTAAAATAGAACCAACATTCTTTTCAATCAAGGCCTTTCTTAGTTTTTCCATATCAACTTCCACGCTTGACTCGTCTTCTAAGATAAGATCAACTGCAACCTGAGTCATTTGACCGACCTTTTCTTCTATTGACATTTTAGACAATAAATCTTCCACTTTACTCTCCACTTCTTTATCCTGTGCCTGAAGTGCCATTGCTGGAAGTACCGCCAGCAGCGTCAGAAGAAAAAATGACCTTAACTTTTTTGTTATTTTCATGTTATTTAGTTAGTTACCTCAATCTATTCATTTGTACATCACCTTTTTCAAAAGGTCAAAGATTGCTATTCTTTGCTATTTCTACAAGGTGCATTTGTTACTATTATGGGCGTTAAATGTATCCATAATTGGAAAAACGGTTAATTCTGCGTGATTCCTAAGAGATTATATTGCTTGGGTTTCGGTTCTTTTTTTGCTGGCTTATTATCTTTGGTTTGTAATAATTATTGATTGCATAGGTCAAATTTCAATCGGTAATCTATAAATGGTGTTTTTTTGTTATCATTGCAATTTCAATACGCTTCCTAAAAATTATAAGAATGGAAAACGAGAAACAGGGCTGGTTTTACAGGGAGTTTATTATCTTAGCTTTTTTGGATGTTTGTAGAATTTAAAAATAATGCTTATATAAAGAAAGGCGATTGGAACGGTTCCCCAAGCAGTCTGAGACCTTTTTTAATCTCTACAAAATCATTTTACATAAATGAACTAGCTTATGGATTGGCTTAAATATAAAGTGAAGATAAAACCTTACCATCTTGCCATTTTTTTTTCGTTTGTGTTTTTTGCAATCACAGTTATAATAGCTTCAGAATCTTACCACAATCTAAAAGCCCGTAATGCAACTCTTTTTGACCTTAGAGTAGAGGAAGCCAGGAAAGCGATAGAAAAAAGGATTGTTGACTATATCCAGATCTTGAAAGGCGTTCAGGGCTTGGTTAATGAGAGTGATACCGTTTTTAGGTATGAGTTTAAAGAATATGTGGAGAACCTGGAAGTTGAAAAAAATTATCCCGGAATACTTGGAATAGGCTATTCGATTTTTATTTCGGCAGAAAATAAAGAATCGTTTGAAAGTAAGATTAAAGAAGATGCCCTAGCGAATTTTCAGATATGGCCAGAGGAAAAACGGCCATTGTATACCTCAATAGTATATATAGAGCCCTTGAATAAGAGAAACCAAAAAGCTATTGGTTATAATATGTATTCTGATTCGGTCAGAAGAAAAGCAATGGACAAAGCCAGGGATACCGGAAATGCTGTTTTATCTGGCAGCCTTATTTTAGTGCAGGAGTATACCTCCAATATTCAAAAAGGCTTTAATATGTACCTCCCGGTATATAAAAGTGCTAAAGTCCCCCCCACATTGGAAGAGCGAAGAAAAAAAATTAAAGGATTTGTATATAGCCCATTCAGGGTCAATGATTTGATGAATGGTATACTCCAATCTGACTTTGACGATCTTAATATTCTTATTTTTGATCATAACGAAAAAAGAACAGATACGCTTTACGCCACAGAACTTAAAAGGAATAGTGGGTTGGGTTTGAAAAAGAATGTAGAATTAAAACAAGCCGGACATGAATGGGGGTTGCAATTTGTAGCAGCTGCGGGATTCGGGTATGACAGAGACTTTCCCTATTTTATTTTTGGCGGTGGCTTGACCATCAGCATCCTGATTTTTATTATACTTATGTCTTTTGGCTATATTCAGGAATCAACTCACTTAAAACAGGTCATCACTGACAATGCTACGGCTGGCTTAATTATATTAAATAAAAAAGGGCAGTGTACATTTATGAACCCAAGTGCTGAGAGTTTGACCGGATATAATCTTGCAGAGATGGAAAATAAGCATGTGATGACCTTTTTTAGAAAAGGAACCATTGCGACAGAAAAAAGATACAAGAACGACCGGTTACTTCAACTTCTCTTAGATCCTAGCGAGATCAAGAATTTTGAAACTCTCCTTTACAGAAAGTCAGGCAAAATGATGCATGTGAGCATTAGTTCGAAAATGATTCAACAGCATTCCAAATCTGATTCTATTCTAATCGAAATAAGAAATATTAACTTGGAAAAGAAATCTGAACGGGCACTTAAAGAAAGAAACAATTACCTTCAAACATTAAACAAAATTGGGAAGAACCTTTCGGGTGAACTGGAGCTTAAAAAACTTTTGCAAATAATTACTGATTCATGTACTTCTTTAACAAAAGCCGAATTTGGTGCTTTCTTCTACAATAAGACCAATGATGAGAACAAATCATTGATGCTGTTTACTATATCTGGTGTCGATCCCAAACATTTTGAAAATTTTCCTGCCCCTAGAGACACCAAAATTTTTGGGCCCACTTTTCATGGAGAAAGAATTATAAGGTCTCACGACATTACCAAAGACCCAAATTACGGTAAAAATGAACCTTATTTTGGCATACCCGCGGGCCATTTACCTGTTAAAAGCTATTTGGCAGTGCCGGTGATTTCCAGAACGGGGGTAGTTATTGGAAGCCTGATCTTTGGTCATGGTAAACCTGGAATCTTTAATCAGAAGATCGAAGAAATAATCATTGGAATTGCCGCACAGGCTGCCATTGCTATAGATAATTCTCAACTTTTTGAAGATATAACCAACAAAAACAGGGAACTGATAAAAATCAATAACGACCTTGATAATTTCGTATACACGGCATCTCACGACTTGAAAGCGCCTGTATTAAATATTGAAGGTTTGGTTTATGCCCTTACCAAGGCACTTCATGGAAATAATCGTACCAAGGTGGATATGATGATGGAGATGATAAAAAAATCTATCCTCAAATTTAAAGACACTATTCAGGCACTCACCGAAGTAGCCAGAGCAAATAAAAATGTAGATGAGGACCTGGAATTAGTCAATATCAGGGAATTACTTGACGATATCAAATTTAGCATTAAAGATATAATAGAATCCTCAAATGCAGATATTAAGGAATTTCTGGAAAATGAAGAAATTTACTTTTCAAAATCCAACCTTAGAAGTATTCTCATCAATTTGATTACAAATTCAATTAAATACAGGTCATCCTTGAGGGATCCGCTCATAGAAATTCACTTTAGAAAGGAGAATGAAAACCATGTGCTTATAGTCAGGGACAACGGGCTGGGTATACCTAAAGAACATTATCATAAGATTTTTCTGATGTTCAAAAGAGTTCATTCTCATGCAGAAGGTACGGGCATAGGATTATACCTGGTGAAGCGGATTGTTGAAAATGAAGGTGGAACCGTTAGTCTTGAAAGCGAAATAGGAGAGGGTACAACATTTTCAATTGTACTGCCGGAAAAATCTCAGAAGGAAAAATTGGTTGTTTAGTTTTAATCGTGTTTGTGCCTATCCGTCCGACCGCTCATTTCCGAAATTGCCAGAATAATTAAAATATACTTCTTCTTCAATAATACAGCGGTCGGACGGGTACTAATGATCGGAGCCGTGTTTCGTTTAATTCAGAACATCTTTGGTAAAGCTTCCAGCCAGCCGAGAAAGCTTTACCAAACCTTCTCCATTTATTCCACAATGTCTATGAAATAACTATCAGCAACGCTTAATCAAACCTTGGTGAGGTTTAGCAAAGCATGACCCATTGTTATTCACCCGCCAGAATTTTGCAAAAATAGGATTTGTTGCTATTTTATTTACTAATGACCGGGAGCCGTGTTTCGTTTAATTCAGAACATCTTTGGTAAAGCTTCCAGCCAGCCGA
>CAMPJM010000148.1 GCA_946886805.1 uncultured Flammeovirgaceae bacterium
ATATGATGCGCTCAGTAGCGAATGCCGTATACAGCGGTAACGTAACAGGCGCTATAGCGAACAAAGAACTTACAGATGAACAGTTTTAATCTGAATTATTGGTTTGGGTTCCCCATACGTGATGGGGTGATATGTCGTTTCTGTAGGGATGGAACTTTCTCAGCCACCGACCTCTAAAAAGCCTGAAGGGCTTTAACATGAATAGCAACCGTAAATCAAACACCGAACCCCAACCCTACAAGGGTTGAACATATCCACCCCAAAGTTCTGGCAAAAAATCCTCTGGTCGGCTGAGAAATCAATTTCCTTGATCTGCCCTTTGCTGCAGCAGTGGTTTGAAGGGATAGCGAGAAAGCAGTGTCATTCACTTCACCCAAAGCGATCGTTTAGCGATACAATCGCTTTTCTCACTCGTCCTCGTTACAAACGAGGACGATGGGGAGCAGAAGCGATAATTACTGTAGTTTGAAGGTTCGGCGTCATGGAAAAAGTTTACTACTGGATGACACCCGGTCGTATTGTCATTCAGTAAGAAACTTGTTGAATACCCGTAGTACGGCCAAAGTTGAAAAGCAGAAGTTTGATCTACCTCGCTGCCATTGGGCAACGGGTTACCTATGGGCAACATGGATTTTTTTGCCGCTGTGAAGATACAGGTGACCACCCACGAAAATCTCTGGCCAGAAACAGCCGTTTATTTGCTACTAACCGCATAGGAAATTTAACCTTTTGAAACTACAATCTCAACCCATTCCGTTTGGCCTCTAAAAAGCCTGAAGGGCTTTAATATGAATAGCAACCGTAGACCAAATACCGAACCCAACCCTACAAGGGTTGAACATATCCACTCCGAAGTTCTGGCAAAAAATCCTCTGGCCGACTGAAAAATCAATCTCCTTGAGCTATCCCTTGCTGCAAGTCTTAGTTTTTATGAGGTCTTAAATCGCCGACGAGAACTCAATAGCGTAGCCTGGAGAGTGATTTTTTAAATCGCTTTTTTTCTCTCACGGTTCCCGACCCATGAGGGGAAGCGTTATGTTGACCTGATGCCTACAATCGGATAATCTGTTTTTATCTTCTACCCATTGCAATTCCTGGTTATAGGTTTGAAATAGCGATAGAACGCTTTTCTCGCCAGCCCTCGTTACAAACGAGGGCTTTAAAGATGGGCGGTAAGAGGAAGTCAAATACCCCCAAGGCTTTGGAGGTATTTGCTATTTTCGAAAGAACTTACCCGTTGGTTGGCTTTGGCGCCCATTTGTCATAAGGTGTCAGATCGAAGCTGTTTACTTCGTCCATGGTCAACCCGATTGCATTTGCGACACCTTCACCATATTCAGGGTCTGCTTTGAAACAGTTTCTGATATGACGGATTTTAATGAACTTTTCTGCTCCGCTTATCTGTGCGGCTGTATTGTCAAACAACAGCTGTGCTTTGCCATCTGCTTTGATGATGCGGAACAAATCGCCCGGTTGGGTATAATAGTCTTCATCATCGTCCCTGAAGTTGTGGGCATACGCGGTGCCACTAAGTTCCAAA
This sequence comes from uncultured Flammeovirgaceae bacterium, assembly GCA_946886805.1. The sequence goes on from CAMPJM010000148.1 coordinate 1,541, forward strand.
GGCGGTTCTTTTGCCCCGGGTTGTTCCTGCCATTCGCCATAACTGTTGGGATTATAATGTTTTGCATTGCCATAGTTTCCGTCCACGCGCATGGCACCATCTCTGTGAAAAGCATGATACGGACAGGTGGGTTTGTTTACCGGAATCTGGTAATGATTTACCCCCAATCTATAGCGTTGTGCGTCGCCATAAGAAAACAATCTTCCCTGTAACATTTTATCCGGGGAAAATCCGATACCCGGGACAATGTTTGTTGGGTTAAATGCGGCTTGTTCCACATCTTGAAAATAGTTTTCGGGATTTCTGTTGAGCTCAAATTCTCCCACGGGGATCAAAGGAAAATCTTTTTTAGACCACACTTTCGTCAAGTCGAACGGATGAAAGCGATAGGTTTTCGCCTGCTCTTCGGTCATGATCTGGACGTACATTTTCCATTTCGGGAAATCATTTTTTTCAATGGCTTCAAAAAGATCTCTTTGGGAAGATTCGCGATCTTGACCTATCAATTTCCCCGATTCTTCGTCAGTTAGATTTTCAATACCTTGTTGAGAAGCAAAGTGGAATTTCACCCAATGTCTAACGTTGGCTTTGTTGATAAAGCTATAGGTATGGCTTCCGAAACCATGCATGTGCCGGTATCCTCGAGGAATACCGCGGTCGCTCATGACAATGGTAACCTGGTGCAGTGCTTCGGGAAGGAGTGTCCAAAAATCCCAGTTACTGTTGGCGTCCCTTAAGTTTGTTTTCGGGTTGCGTTTTACCGCGTGGTTCAAGTCCGGAAATTTCATTGGGTCGCGGAAAAAAAACACAGGCGTATTATTGCCCACCAAATCCCAAATACCTTCGTCGGTATAGTATTTCAGTGCGAAACCGCGGATATCCCGTTCTGCATCCGCAGCTCCTCTTTCTCCGGCCACGGTAGAAAAGCGGGCAAACATTGCTGTTTTCTTTCCGATTTCCCTAAAAATACTTGCTTTGGAATATTGGGTGATGTCGTGCGTCACGGTAAAGGTCCCGAATGCACCTGAGCCTTTGGCATGCATTCTTCTCTCAGGAATCACCTCCCTGTCGAAGTTTGCCATTTTCTCTAAAAACCAAGGGTCCTGCATGAGCATTGGCCCTCGTGGACCTGCGGTTTGCACATTCTGATTATCCGGCACGGGGGCTCCGGTCTGCCTGGTGAGTTTCGAATCTTTTTTGTCTTCCATTTTATTATATTTCAATTAGTTACATGTTTTTTTCTTGCCATAAGTTATTTACTAATATATGAAAATTGAAGAATGTTTTGGTCCAATCTGCGTTAAATTTAGGAACAATTGCTACACATCGGCATAATTTTGACTCACCACCGTCAGTAGAATGGTTCGACACTTATAGCCATTATCAGTAGGCTTCATGGTTCATTGTGCGAAAACTTACTGAGGAAGGCGACACTGGGATAATCGAGATTGAAAGCAATTTCGATTAATGAAAAATCACTGAAACCGCTGTCTAAATTCAGTCGGGGTAACACAATGGCTTTTAAACTTTTTGAATTACTCATTTCGGATACATCGCTATTGGCGAACCAAAAAACAAAATCGCCAGCTTTGCATTGATGCATTTGATTGTTGAACTTAAATTCAAAATTTCCCCGATGGCAGTACAAATGCATGCGATAGTTGCCCTGAAAGCCATCGGGGAACTGTGATGTACCGGAAATCTCCAGTAATACTATTTTTTGAATATCAGTTGCGTTCATCTTTATTTTTTAGAGCAGCGACTAAAATGCGTAATATTTGACACTATTTGCGAAACAAGTGTAACTTTTGGTAATGACCTTCGCCGTAAATTTGCATTGTAACTAAATATAAAATGATGGAGACACACAAGAGAAATATCTTTCAACGTATAAAAGCAGGGGAAGCCGTGCCCTTCAACGATCCCGATTATTCCGAAATAGGGGAAGCATGCGCGGAGACCAAAGAGCGCCTGATCAAACTCAACAATGCAGTTGATGCAAACGAAATTAGAGAACTTTTAGGAGAAATCACCGATTCTCCAATCGATCCTTCCACAGGCATTTTTACACCTTTCCATATCAATTACGGAAAAAATACGAAAATCGGGAAAAATGTATTTATCAATTTTGATTGTGTTTTTCTTGATTTGGGAGGAATCACTATTGAAGACGATGTGATGCTCGCTCCCAAAGTCAGCTTGTTGACGGAAGGGCATCCGGTAACTGTCAATGATCGCCAAACCTTAATTGCCAAACCCATTCATATCAAGAAGAATGCGTGGATTGGCGCTAATGCAACCATCTTACAAGGAGTGACCATTGGCGAGAATGCTGTAGTGGCCGCAGGTGCAGTCGTTGCAAAAGATGTACCGGACAATATAATTGTAGGTGGAATGCCAGCAAAAATCATTAAAGCAATTTTAAAATAAAGATAGCAATGAAACGAATAACAATATTAAAGGCAGCGACCCTGCTGATATTAGGAGGGTGCCAGCAAAAACAAGAACTGCAAAGCAAACATAACAAACACAACAATGGATCAAAAGCCACTAGGATGAGCATTTGAAAAATAATAATACATGCCCGCACAACCGTCGACGCATTTGGAACAGACGCCCCTAATGCAGTGCTAAAACATATCCACCGCAAAGCGATCTAAAATGCTGCTTTGTGGGGGATATGACCTCGTTAGAAGGATATTACAAAGAGGTACCTGATTTCTGAGATATTTTCATTGTTTTTCGTCTTCGTCAAATTCATTCCAATAAAATGTGGCACCTTCTGCATCTATGGTTTTGTAATAATTTAACAATTTAATAAATAAATCTTTCCCAGCGCCCATATCGGTCAATGACAGCAGCGTATCTAATATCCGTTCAATGGTGTTTTTATCCTGCACGCTATCATTGATGATGTCATCGATTTCAGTGTTTAGGGCAGGCAAATGCTACTGCAAGGAATGCTGAAATTCCTCGATTGTTTTCTTTATCTCCTTAAATGCATCCTCTTCCATATTTCTGTTATTTGGGTTGACTCGCATAGAACGGTTTGTTTTCAATGGTGGGGAAATCCTTCCGACACCGTTAAGTTTGACTTTCCATATTGAAAATTCTCGTTACTATTAAGTGCCAAACCTCGATCCACGCAGGCTGCCTCAGGAGGCCGATTTTGTAAATCGATCAGAATTTGCCAAAATTCTTCTATACGTAAGCAAAAGAGGCAGGGTTGGAAAAGGCAGCACAATTAACATAATCAGTAAAAAAGCGACTTGAAAAATCGCTCTCCGGGTTACGCCGTTAAATTCTTCCTTTCATATTGAAATTGCCGTAACTATTAAGAGCCAAACCTCGATCCGCGCAGGCTGCCTTAGGAGGTCGATTTGTGAATCGATCAGAATTTGTTCCAGCCCACCACTTCTATAAATGCTTTTTCTGATTTTTCTTCTGTGAATTTCATTTTATATAAAATTTATCCTCCGCCCACTTTGCAGGATTATATATGTATTCCGATATGGCTTGATAGGATTTTCGCTTCGGATGACGTGTTCGTAATAATTGCGTTGCCACAATTTGCCATTGAACGGTTGGGCATTACAACAATTTCGTGCAATTGAATATTTGTAAACCGTTCCGGTAGTTTTAACCATTCGGATTCCACCATTTTCGCGGCGTCGTTTATATCATTTGGGCCTTTTCATTTTGGGCATCCACAAGAGATGGCTTTACTTCACCAAACAAACACGCCCTATCCTGACAACAAATCGTAATAAAATAAAGACCCGCCTGCGAATAATCGTATCCTTTTAACCGGATAGACCGACAGTGATTCTTCGTTGTTTATCAAATCTAAGAAAGTCCAACAAAAGTCTCAAGAAACAATGTTAAAATATGTGAATATAAGTGCAAGGAATAAATAATAACTAGCCTTAAAATGGATTTTAACGTTGGTTATGTTTAATAGGATAAGATTATATGATTTTTCTACTTTCCGATACAAAACTTACTGAATATATTCGCCAGCAAATCATCCGTGGTAATCTCTCCGGTTATTTCTCCCAAATGAAACAAAGAATTGCGGATGTCGAGGGCTAAAAAATCATTGGTGACGCCGCTATCCAAGCCATTAAGAACATCTTGTAAAGCATTTCTTGTCTGTAGCAGGCTATCATAATGACGGATATTGGTAACAATAGTATTAGTGCTTTTAAATGTGTTCATGTCGAGCATCTCCAAAAGTCTTTCTTTCAGCTCTTCGATATTCAACTTCTTTTCTGCTGAGATAAAAAGTGTGTCGACACGGTCTTCGAGGGCTGCAACCAAACCTTCCTGCGCTTTATCCATTTTATTTCCCAAGGCAAGATAGGGAACACCCAGGTTCTCGAGCTTATTGATATCTCGTAGGATGTCTGTAAGGCTTTCATTGGAAAGATCAAACATATACAGTATTAAGGAGGCCGTTTTCATCTTCGCATGGGTACGCTCCACACCCATGGCTTCTATTTTGTCTGTCGTTTCCCTAATCCCTGCTGTATCAATAAAACGAAAACTAACGCCCCCTATGTTTATTTCATCCTCTATAGAATCCCTTGTAGTACCTGGAATATCCGAAACAATAGCTTTTTCCTCATTTAGGAGAGCATTTAGTAGTGTAGATTTTCCTGCATTTGGTTTTCCTGCAATTACCGTTGGAACACCATTTTTAATAACATTGCCTAAATGAAAGCTGGAAATCAATGCTTCTATTACTTTTAACAAGCTTTTTATAAGCTTTTCAAGGTCTTCCCGACTTGCAAATTCTACATCCTCCTCAACAAAATCCAATTCCAGCTCAATCATAGAGGCAAAATGGATCAATTCTTCCCGTAATTTTCTAATTTCCTGCGAAAAACCACCCCGCATTTGATTCAAGGCAGCTTTATGAGCAGCTTCTGAGTCGGCGTTAATTAAGTCCGCAACAGCCTCAGCCTGAGCAAGATCAAACTGGCCGTTCATGAAAGCACGTTTGGTAAACTCACCGGCACGTGCGAGGCGGGCACCATGTTTTAAGAAGAGCTGGATAATTTCCCTGACGATGTAATTGGAGCCGTGACAGGAAATTTCCACTACATTTTCCTTCGTAAAAGATTTTGGCGCTACAAATAATGACACCAAAACCTCATCTACAATTTTACCCTCATCTCTGATTGTGCCAAAATGAATGGTATGAGAATCAGCTTTCTCTAAATTTTTCCCAAAAAAAACCTTATTACAAAGGCCAATGGCGTCATTTCCAGAAAGCCGTATCACAGCAATTGCACCGACACCCGGAGCAGTAGCCAGGGCAATAATGGTATCGTCGTTGGAAAATAGATGGTTGGATTTCAATTTTTAAAAAAAAGAAGTTAGACAGTAGATTTTAGATCACAAAATTAGCAATATTTTACCAACCCCAGACCAGATATTAGATATCAGATATTATATTGTAGACAAAAGATAGCAGATACTAAGAAAATAGTAGGCAATAGGGGAAAAATCCTTATGCATTTTTTTAAAATCCTGTTCACCCAGTAATCCTGAAAATCCTGATTCAGACAAGAGAGAGCTGCCATAAATGAGGTGTGTAATTATGTCCATACCTCAGAGTCCTTGAAAAAAGAGACTCTGAGGGGGCAATAAGCCTAACGAAGAGATAATCCGCGCAAAAAAGCAGTCTAAAAGTTTATTTTGTACCGGATGCCACCCAATTGATGGCATTAAAAAGCAATTGACGATAATTGGGGTTATCATAAGCCGATTCATTATGTCCGTTGATCAGGTATACTATTTTGGAATTACCATAAGTATTGATCCAAGCGATCGCAGGCCCGCTGCTGGGATGATCAGTTGTTAATAGTAATTCCACATCGTCATTGACAACATAGTTCTTATAGGTCTCATCCAGTATTTCAAAGTCGTCCATTCCATTGGTAATAGGATGCTCCTTATCCTCAATGAGGACTTTATAGCGCACATCGTGTTGATATTCTGATTGAATCGTGTCGCCCGTGGACGTAATGAAAGGAGTTTTATTATAAAACCTTCCCCCAATAATATCAGGAAATGCGTCCCATTCCCGGTATGATAACAAAGAATGGTGAAGGAAAACTGCTGGAGCCCCTTCTTCAAACCATTTCTTCATAATTTGTTTTTGCTCAGCTGTAAGGACTACCTTTTCGGGCATATCATAAAACACAAATGCATCATATTTTTTAAGGTCGCCCGATCCGATGAGATTCATCATTTTACTCTGGGCTATTTCTGTCCATTGTAGATTGTCAAAACTATCGAACATGACAAAAAATGCTTCTCTATTGAATTTTCTGTCATCAGTGACAATCAATACATCCAGTTGCTGTTCCTGGGCAAAAGATTTTCCTCCACATTGAAACAAGAAGATGGCAAGTAATAGAATAATTGATGTTCTCATGCCTGTTATAATAATTAAATTAATAACAAAAATAACAAAAGCATAGGTTTTAGCTCCCTAAAAAGCCAAAATAAGCTAAAATACAGCCCCTTCCTTTATAATTTTAAGATAAATCATTTAAATTGCGCTGGAGATACGTTCGTTCAACAGTATTATCAGCATCACCAGGTTGTGAAATATCTGTATCGGGATTCGGACTCTCCATCTGCACATCAGCACATCAAAAATTAACTAAATAATTACTCTTCCTCACCGTTAAACTGCTTCAAAATGCTATGGAATTCTTTTGCTTTTCTGTAGCCCGGGACCGGAGTGATATTATGAAAAGTCTCATCAATAAAAACAATGGTAGGATAGGAGCTGACTCGGAACGATCTGGCTAACTCAGAACCAGTTGTATTGATGCCTTTTAAGGAGATGTTATCCTGACTTTCAGCATCCAATTTTACCGCATAGTAGTTTTCGTTGACATAATCAATCACCTCGTCATCCGTAAAAGTAGAAGCATCCATCTTTTTACACCACCCGCACCAATCTGTATAAACATCTACGAATATCTTTCGCGGATTTTCCTTGGTAAGTTTTTCAGCCTCTTCTATAGTCACCCAGTTGATTTTTTTCTCCTCATCACCAGATTGAATTTCTTTATCTCCATTGGGAGCAAAAATAAATCCTGAAACAAACAAGGATAAAAGCAAGAGAGCCGGAGCGATTGATTTTGAAAGCTTCATATA
>CAMPJM010000149.1 GCA_946886805.1 uncultured Flammeovirgaceae bacterium
CTACCCTGGTCGTAGCGTCTCGCTACGATCCTCTAAACCAGAGCGTCTCGCTCTATAGCAAAAGGGTGATTCCAGAACATCTGTAATTTGAACTTTCCAAAAGCAGGAAACTCATCTATATAATGGGGGAAGGTCCCTCCCTTGTCCTTATTTTATTGCATAAGTCTTAGAATACGGGATGACCTAAACGATGAGATTCGTGTGCCCCAATATTTGAGAGGGTTAAAACAAATTTTTAGTGCGATCAATATAGTGAATTTTATATTGGGACAAAGATTTTAAAACCTTTTGAGTTTTGTGAAAACTTAAATTTAAATTCTGCTCTCGATACTTGGGTCATCTCGACGCAGGAGGGAACTTCCCTCCAATAATGCACGAATATAAAATGGCCTGAATTGTTGTCTATAAAAGGCGGGGTTCAGAATTAGGATTTGCTTGATCCTGAATACAATAATCATATCCACCCCAAATTTTCATTGGCAATTCCGATTTTTTCAATAAAAAGAATATTCTTTTTTGCTTAAATCTGCGAATGTTCTATATTTGTCACCTCAATGGACACGAGCATAACATATTACTTCCTTTTCTCTCATGATGCGAACTTGGCATCTCATTGTTTCCATCATTCCTCGTAAGGGGAATAATCATACCATATCAGGGCATTGCCCGCTCTATATCATATTAATTGTGTAAATAAATACCCAAACAAATTTTTCATGGAAACAGTAATAAGAATAGCGATACAAAAGTCTGGCCGGTTAAGCGAAGACTCAATAAAGCTAATAAAAGAATGTGGCATTAAATTTAGCAACGGTACAGGAAAATTAAAATCCACGGCTTCAAATTTTCCAATAGAATTTCTGTTTTTAAGAGATGATGATATACCGGGTTATGTGGCGGATGGTGTAGCAGATATTGGCATAGTTGGAAATAACGTCGCCGAAGAAAAGCAGAAAAATACCGTGGTTGAAAAAACCCTGGGGTTTTCTAAATGCAGATTGTCCTTAGCACTTCCGAAATCACATAATTATAAAGGCATCCAGGATTTTCAAGGAGTTAGTATTGCTACAAGTTATCCGGTGATTTTGGGTGATTTCCTTAAAAAAAATGGTATTACAGCAGATCTTCATGAAATCAGTGGTTCCGTGGAAATAGCTCCCAGTATAGGTCTTGCAGATGCGGTTTGTGATATTGTTAGCTCAGGAAGCACCTTGTTAAGCAATGGGCTCAAAGAGGTGGAAACAGTTTTTTCCTCTGAGGCAGTGCTAATAAAAAACCCCGATATATCAGAAGCTAAAAGTAAGATTCTCAAAAAACTCTTGTTTAGAATTGATGCTGTTCAGGCAGGAAAAAATAATAAATACATATTGTTGAACGCTCCAAATGAAGCGATTGATTCCATAATTGACATTCTCCCTGGTATGAAAAGCCCAACTGTATTGCCATTAGCGGTGAGTGGTTGGAGTTCTATTCATTCTGTAATCAAAGAAGATGATTTCTGGGAAGTGATTGAAAATTTGAAAGAAGTCGGAGCAGAGGGGATATTGGTAGTGCCCATAGAAAAGATGATTGTTTAATGTACCAATTTGTTGATGTGACGATGTATTAATTGGCGGATGTATAAATATTTTAACGGAGTAAAAATTGCAAAAAATTAAGTTTAAATAGCCAAATCATAATTCATAATTCACCAATCACAAATCGCCAAAATCACTAATTCACCAGATCGCCAAATCATAATTCATAAAATCACCAATTCTTTACTCATGAAAGTTATAAAAAACCCTGACAAGAAAGAATACAAGAAGTTGCTTAAAAGACCAGTTCAGGATTTGAAGAAAATAGAAGAAATTGTGCTTCCTATTCTGAAGAAAGTAAAGAAAAAGGGAGATAAAGCATTGAGAAAATTTGCTCTTGAATACGATCATGTCACTTTAAAGGAGCTTTATGTTTCTCGAAAAGAGATAGAGAATGCTGAAAACCTGGTAAGTGAGGAATTGAAGCAGGCAATTAATATTGCCAAACGAAACATTGAGCGTTTTCACAAATTGCAACAGGAGGAAGTGCTGGAAGTAGAGACCATGCCCGGCGTAACCTGCAAAAGAAAAAGCGTTGCTATCGATAAAATTGGCCTATATATTCCCGGCGGTACTGCTCCGCTTTTCTCAACAGTATTGATGTTGGGGATTCCTGCTAATATTGCCGGTTGTAAAGAGATCATTATTTGTACCCCCACCGATCATTCAGGAAAGGTAAATCCTGCAATATTGTATGCTGCGAATTTAATAGGGATTGATAAAATAGTGAAAGTTGGCGGTGCGCAGGCAATTGCTGCAATGGCCTACGGAACAGAAACAGTACCTAAAGTATATAAAATTTTTGGTCCTGGTAATCAATATGTTACCGCAGCAAAGCAGTTGGTGAGCCAACAGGGGCTGGCGATAGACATGCCGGCAGGTCCCTCTGAGTTGGCGGTATTTGCTGACGAGTCGGCGATACCGGCTTTTGTGGCGGCCGATCTTCTTTCGCAGGCGGAACACGGAGTAGACAGCCAGGTGGTATTGGTGTCTACTAATCCTCGGTTGGTTTCTGCGGTGGTAAAAGAAGTGGAAAAGCAATTGCAAGATCTTCCCCGAAAGCATATAGCGGAAAAAGCTTTGGAAAATAGTTTTGCTGTATTGTTGAAAAATACAGACGAAGCAGTTGAATTTATAAATAATTACGCTGCAGAACACTTGATCCTTGCTGTAAAAGATGCTGATGAGATAGCCAACCAAATCACCAACGCCGGTTCTGTTTTCATCGGGAATTTTACGCCTGAATCTGCTGGTGATTATGCGTCCGGCACAAATCATACCTTGCCTACCAACGGCTATGCACGGGCTTATAGTGGTGTTTCTGTCGATTCTTTTGTGAAGAAAATTACTTTCCAAAAGATAACTGCTGCAGGCATGAGGGAAATAGGGCCGACGATAGAAACACTTGCAAATGCAGAAATGCTACATGCTCATAAAGAAGCTGTTTCAATACGGTTAAGACATATTGAAAATTCGCAAAATTCGGAGGTAAATTGACTAATTAATATTTGATTGCTATCCCCTAAAATGGAAAAATTTAATTTACAGGCTTTGTTAAGGCCACATATAGCTACCTTAAAACCTTATTCCTCTGCAAGAGATGAATATTCGGGTGAGGCAGGCGTATTTTTGGATGCAAACGAAAATCCCTCCGGATCTGTAGCTGGCGGGGATTACAACCGCTATCCCGACCCCCTGCAAAAGGAACTGAAGAAGCAGCTTTCCGAAATAAAAGGTTTGCCTGCAGTCAATATTTTTTTTGGAAATGGAAGCGATGAGGCCATAGATCTGCTTTTTAGAGCCTTTGCCAGACCAGGTGTAGATAATGTTGTAATTCTGCCCCCAACCTATGGTATGTATGAGGTAAGTGCCTCCATCAATGATATTGAAGTCAGGAAGGTGAATCTGACAGAAGACTTCAATCTGGATTTGGAAGCGATTTTAAATGTCGTAGATGATCATACAAAAATGATTTTCGTCTGTTCTCCCAACAATCCTACGGGAAATCTTATGGATTCTTCGGCAATTTTAAAACTGCTTCAGTCATTCAAAGGACTGGTAGTGGTTGATGAAGCTTATATCGATTTTGCTGGTGTCCACAGCCATTCGGTGTACATGCAAGAATATCCGAATCTTGTGGTGCTTCAGACTTTAAGCAAGGCTTGGGGACTTGCAGCCCTGCGATGTGGAATTGCTTTTGCTTCTGCTGAAATCATTGCCATTCTGAATAAAATTAAACCTCCTTATAATATTGGCAAGCATACCCAGGAAGCCGCTTTGAAAGCTTTACACCAAGAAAAGGAGAAGAATAGAATGGTTGCGGAAACCGTTGAGCAAAGAGCTTCTTTAGAGAAGGCACTTTCTGGATTGAATACTGTCCTACATATCTATCCTTCTGATGCTAATTTCTTATTGGTGAAAGTAAAAAATGCGCGAGATCTTTACCAGTATTTATTAGACAGTAAAATAGTGGTAAGGGATAGATCAAAGGTGATTCTCTGTGATGAATGCCTTAGAATAACCGTAGGCACCGCCGAAGAAAACAGAAGCTTATTGGAGAATTTGAAAAGTTATGAGAAATAAGGTATGGTAAATTAACACAAAACTTAATAGCTGAAAGACAAACTGCTAACACCTAATCCCTAACCCCCAATCCCTAATTTAACATGAAAAAAGTACTTTTTATTGATCGTGATGGTACTATCATAAAAGAACCACCTACGGATTATCAGGTAGATTCACTTGAGAAACTTGAATTTATTCCCAAAGCAATTTCTAATCTCAGGAAAATTGCTGAAGAAACTGATTACGAATTGGTTTTGGTGACAAATCAGGATGGTTTGGGTACAGATTCTTATCCGGAAAAAGATTTTTGGCCTGCTCAATACAAGATGTTAAAAACACTGGAGGGTGAAAATATAATTTTTAAAGCCATTCATATCGACAAGTCCTTTGAACATGAAAAACTGGAGACCAGAAAACCTGGCATTGGTTTGTTGAAATCTTATTTCAGCGAGGAATACGATCTCGCCAATTCTTATGTAATAGGGGATAGGGTAACCGATATTCAGTTAGCCAAAAACCTTGGTGCTAAAGCTATCTTCTTTGGTGCTGAAAGGCAGGAAGACGCATCACTTAGCACGGAAGATTGGGATGATATTTATGCTTTTTTGAAGCTTTCCAAAAGAACTGCTCAAATAAATAGGAAGACAAAAGAAACGAACATAAACATCGAGTTGAATCTTGATGGCTCTGGTAAAACAGACATTCACACCGGCCTTGGCTTCTTCGATCACATGCTCGATCAGGTAGGAAAGCATTCTGGAGCGGATTTAACGGTGAAAGTAGAGGGGGATTTGCACATTGATGAACATCATACCATAGAAGACACGGCATTGGCTTTAGGAGAGGCTTATTTAAAGGCTCTGGGAAATAAAATGGGTATTATGAGGTATGGATTTTTGCTGCCTATGGATGATGCTCTAGCCCAAGTTGGGATCGATTTTGGAGGAAGACCATGGCTTGTTTGGAAGGCAGATTTCAAAAGAGAAAAGATAGGAGATATGCCGACAGAGATGTTTTATCATTTTTTTAAATCATTCTCTGATGCTGCAAAATGTAATTTGAACATTCAGGTAGAAGGTGACAACGAACATCATAAAATAGAAGCTATTTTCAAGGCATTTGCCAAAGCAATCATGATGGCCGTAAAACGGGACATCAACAAGATGAACGACCTTCCAAGTACAAAGGGAGTTCTGTAAAAAGTGGTCTGTGAGGACATAAGACCACGGAGGCGGTGGTAGTATTTGGGTCCTTTGAGATACATCAAGTTTAAGAGGGGTCCTATTGAGCTTACATTTAAATATTTGCTTACTTTCGCACTTTCATTTAATAATCGTAGAATGATTTCGCATATTTTACTTATCCATTGCCCTGACCAAAAGGGCTTACTACATAAAATTTCAGGTGTATTGTTTGACTTTAATTTGAATGTAATCAGCAATGGTGAATTTGTAGAAAGGAAGTCAAGCCATTTCTTTATGCGAACCGAGTTCTCCGGTGAGTTTGACAGGGAGGTTTTGTTGTTGGCTTTGAAAAAAGCCTTGCCCGACGTGAGTATTAGATTAACAGATAAAAGGAAGAAAGATATTGTGATCCTTGCTACAAAGGAACATCATTGTTTAAGTGATTTGTTAATTCGACATGCTTTCAATGAATTAAATGCCAACATACTTTGTGTAATCAGCAATTATGATTATTTGGAAAAGCTTGTTCAAAAGTTCGATATCCCTTATCACCACGTCAGTCACGAAGGAATAAGCAGAGGGGAGCATGAATCGGAGATTTTAACCATTATAGAAAAGTACAATCCTGAATTTTTAATTCTTGCCAAATATATGAGAATTCTATCTTCAGACTTTGTATCCAACTTTTCTAACCGGATATTAAATATACATCATTCGTTTTTGCCAGCTTTTGTGGGCGCCAGTCCCTATACACAGGCTTACGAAAGAGGTGTCAAAATCATTGGTGCAACCGCTCATTTTGTTAACAACGATTTGGACCAGGGACCTATTATCGCCCAAAATGTTATACCAGTAGACCATACCCAAAGTGCAAAAGAAATGGCGCAGGCTGGCAAAGATGTCGAAAAGAATGTCTTGGCTAAATCCCTTCGGTTAGTTTTGAATGACCATGTTTTTGTACATCAGAATAAGACAATAATTTTTGAGTAAGGGAACAATTCGAAGATAGATCGAGAGAATTCAAGACCTTCCTTCGAATTTCTCCTGATGGATGATGGGTGGTATTTCAAATCTCCTTTAAATCTACTATCTTATAATAAATACCCGGCATTCCATTTTTCGTGTTTTCAGTCCAGGCCACTATAACTTTTGAGTTTTTTAGTGGCATAATCGTGGGGTAAGACCCGTCTGTTCCAGCATTTGACACCACCGTGTTGGTGGTTTCTCCATCGCTTTTTCTCAGCTGTAGTACTATCTGTCTTCTAGCAGTTGATGCTGAATAATCGTCATGTCCGTGCCCATGCACTGACGCCTCCTTTTTGTGTATATTTTCCTTTGGCTTTTGAATTTCATCCCAGGCTACAACCAGTTGACTGTCCGGCAAAGCGATCATCTGAGGGTGTTTTACCTCTCCGCTTACTTTAACTTTAGATCGGGGAATAAAGCTTTTTCCGTCATTATCTGAACTTGTATAATATAGACCTTGGTCCCCGCCCGCAGTATACCACACGGCGTGCAAACCTGTCTGATTTGCCGCCAGAGTAGGACCTGTATGTGGACAGCCTTCTATAGCCCAATTGTCAGCGCTAATTCTTTTCACATCACTAAATGTGCTGCCATTGTTATAAGAAATGCTATGAACCATATCCCTTACCTGTTGGCCGTTTAGTGCCGAAGGAAACAATATGTCCCTGTAAGCTACATGAATCCTGTCCCGACCATCTACAAATAGTACGGTACGGCAACATTCGCACGTGCTTTCCCCAATCTGCTTGTCTTTGCCAAAACCTGCTCCTTTTTCTGTTTTGGCAAAATATAAAGCAGAGCCAGGATAAGTATCTCCAAACCTTCCATCCAACCAAATAGCACCAATTTCCCCATCGGGAAGGGTTTTCAAATCGAAAAATCCTCTTCCATAGCCGGGAAGTGTATCAGTATGTAAATAAGCTGGTTCAGACCACGTATCGCCCTCGTCAGAGGATAAAGTATAAAAAATGGAGCCTGCAAAACGGTTTTCTTCAGTAGGATGTTTTACTGCATAAACAGCAGCCAGCGTTCCGTCCTTTTTAAAAGCTATTTTGTTCATGCTTTCACCGTGGATCCTGGTTCCTATGGAGGGAGCCACTGGCACAGGTTTTTCAAACTGAGATTCAGAGATACTAAATTTTGCAAATTTCAGTATGCTTTCCCCTTTTTCGTCTACCTTCTCTGTCCAGCACAAAACCGGATTTTCATGCTGATCTTTTGCAAAATAAGCACCACCCGCTTCTCTATTTTCTTCAGAGATTAATATAGGCTGTAATACTTCCGCAGCTTCTTGGTTCTGCGAAGCGTGTTCATTTTTTTGCTCACCACATCCGGTAAGCAAAGCAAAAATTATAATGGGGATAAATAATTTAAAGTGATACATCATTTTATTGATTTTGGATTTTTAGTCTTTTTTTCTATTAACAGATTAACTTCTGAGCATGATACTGGTAAATTTTCCCGTTAGCGGCTCAAACTAGGTTATTATTCTACAAAGAGCTCCAAATTTTTGAACCTTGAACTTTCAACATTTTCATCTAGCAGAAGCCGGTCATATTGACCGGTCGTTTCATGCAGATAGCCTGGTTAATATCAAAGCGATGACATCCCTATAATTCGGAGATTCTGCCAGAGTTTATTTTTCCGGGTTTAATTGTGGAGATAGGGATGTCATCGCTACCAAGCCTTGTAAATTCTAAAACCCTGAACTTTAAACCTTGAACTTTCCGCCCCAACCGCCAAAAGCCAGTAGCTAACCAACACCCAATACCTAATGCCCAAGTTCATAGCCAATCCCCAAACCGAAAGCCCTTGGGTCGCCGGGATTGTATTCTTTACCATATTTTGTTTTTCCCGCATTGGTGGCATAAAGTACATCGCCGATGTTCATCGCATTACACCAGATTTCGAAGCCCTTGTATTCGTATCCCAATCTTAAATTAACCAAATCAAAGCCTTCATATTTCTCTGTATTAGCAGCATCCATATAGTAAGGACCAACGTGCTGCCATTCCAAACCTATTCGTACGCCCTGCGCAAATGGTGGATAGTAGAATACTTCTGCATTGGCTATCCATGCAGGTGCGGCTTCCATACGTTTTCCATTGAATTCAGTGCCCTGCTCTAAGTATTCCACATATTCGTGTCTGGCATTGGTACCTCCAAACCTTAATTTCACACTTTTTACCGGAGAATATTGGATGCTGTATTCAACACCCTGATGCAATGTTTTTCCCGCATTTCTATTTTGCCTGGTGCCATCGTCCAATAGCACATTGATCACTTCATTG
>CAMPJM010000150.1 GCA_946886805.1 uncultured Flammeovirgaceae bacterium
CTGGGAACCTTCATTTTACCATGTTCGTAAATTGTATTGCAGTCCATTTGGACATAGATCAAGCCGTCCGACCGTTTTTTGTTAGCTGCATTAGGAAAGGTATATTTTCAGCCTTCTTCGATTATACCTTAGAAGCTTGTTGTAAAATTGACAATACCTCATCAGTCACGTCTCCAAATAAGGAAACACCTTCCGCACCATTTTTCAACGCATAAGAAATGCCTTCTTTAAGCTCATTAGTATTTTTGAAATCCGGAAGGAAAAGCCCTGCATATAAAGGGTAACGCCCGTTAAGTCCATGGAGGCCTTCAGTTACTGCATCTCCTATCCAACCCACGTTTTCTTTATAAAAGCCATGATAGATCATAGGAAAGACAGCGTTGAGGTTCCAGTTTGTCCAATCTTGCCGCACATTGCGCCTTGCCACCTCGGGTGTTGGGAAAACGGCCGCTGTGATTGGTTTCTTACTTTTTTTTGCTACCATAGCCAATCGATTTACCAATTTGTTCACGGCCTCATATCGAAACAAGCGCCAGGATAAACTTGCCTCCGGATAGTCAATTTCTTCAATTTCGAGACCTCGTGATGCTTTAAATTTGCTTCTGCACACATCGCAATAGCAGTAATCGTATTCAGGAAGTTCCTTCGTTTGGACAATATCGTATGTCTCCCAAAGGTTGACAGGAAGTACGACATCGCAGAAGCGCACATAATCGAGGTGGATGCCGTCTACATAATCTTTGCTTAAGATCTGGCGCACGTCATTTTCCAGATATTGGTGGACTTCCTCCCGGGAGGGGCAGAGCCAACGATAATAATCCACATAGGGAGGGTTGTCCGCACAAGATTCCCCGTTTCGGTTCTGCGCGTACCATTCAGGGTGCGCATTTAGCAAACTTTTTTCGCCGCGATTTAAAGTCCACATCCACCGATGGGCTTCAAGTTTTTGACTTTTTGCAGCCCGAAAATGCTTTTCACTGTCTTCTTCAAAAAAAACTCCCCTGATTCCGACTTTATAATATTTTTGATACCTTTCCTGAAGTTCACTGTCTGTTTCTGAAAGGTCGGGCCTCACCCAAACCCAATGTTTTGGCACTTTTTTCCTCGATACCTGTTCATCTTCTTTTGTAAATGAAACAGGGAGGCTGGTGGTAAGTCCTGCAAGGAGTGTGCTTTTAAGGAATGTTCTTCTGCGTGTCATGTCTTGAGATTTGATGATTCGTGATTTCGTGAATTGGCAAATTGGTGATCTGCGATTAAATAATCTATCGAAAATGGTGCTGTTTTATCTTGTTGGGTTTATGTTTTGTATTAATCCTTCCTGATTAATGCACAAGGAGGTTTTTTCATGCCCTTGGATCATCGCCATAAATTGGCGGGCAGTAGCTTCAACTTTTAAACTGTAGGGCTGATCATTGATGGTAAGCTCGGCATAATGATTTAATCCTATTTCAGACAAGGTATTAGCGTAATGCCCGTGTTTATGATAATATTCTTTTTGTTTATAGTAGATCAGCCATAAATAAGGTTTTAGCGCTTCTGTTGAAGGTAGTGGAAAATTTTCGGCGAGGTCTTGCGTACTTTTCCGGCTAAACATCAGATATCCCCAACGTTCTGGAAAATGCATGTTGACTACACCCTGAGGTGACCATACCCAATTATGTTCGGAAAGCGTCTTTCCATTTTTGTCTTTCTTTTTTACATATTTGTCATCTTCTACCTGCGTATCCCATTGTACCCGGGAAAAATTTATCCGCCAAACAGTACCTTCCTCCGGTATCCTGGCTCGGTTCCCCAACGAAACAGCTTTAAAAGGTACCGCCATTTCGATTGTCCAATGCTCGTCTGTGTCAGAAGGATCATTAATTGTTCCCTTTACCTGTACTGCCGATTGCAACCTGGAAATATCCCAGCTTATAAGGGCGCTGCCGCCATTGCGGTAAGGCTTGGGGATAAATAAATCAAAAATAGTGTTGAAGGCATTTACCTCAATTTCAAAGTATTGATGGGTATCATTATCAGGATCTAAAAACACTTCAAAATCATTGTCATAAAAAACAATATCATCATGGTTTTTCAGGTTTGCCCAAATGTGTGGCTCCTCCAAATAGGCAGCGATGTACATATACTCCTTGTCCCAGACCATCTTGACCCGTGTGTCTACGGGTGGCAGAGGCTTTTGTGCGCCTTCTATATCAATAAACTTGTCGCTCCAGGCTGCTGCTTCCCAAGCCGGATCTTTCAAATCGCCGTCGATTATAGGTGCATTTTCGACATAATGGACTATATAATGCTTGGGTGCTGTAAAAAGCCCTTCCATGCCTTCAAATGCTTCCTGGCCATAACTTTTGAATATAGGCAGGGCTAGCAATATTAAAAAAAACATGAGAGTGAGGCTCTTTTTTAAATAAGCAAACCTCATTTTGCTTCTATGCTTGAACCCTTTTAGCTCTTTTTTATTATCTTCGGAAAGATTTATATACATTAACTGGCAGAAAATTAGAATCTTCACTATGTATAGGGCATGCAATTTGCGTGACTTATGCGTTTATCTGCATAAAGATACTTAAAGTTTGCTTTTTATTGCATGATTCGCCTGAAAATGTTTTGCTTTTCCTGTAGAATCTGTTAATTTATGGTCGAACATAGGGATTGGGTAGGCCTTAGGATTTATAAAGTGAAAAGTCTTAGCCCTCGAACTTAGTCAACTAGCCTTCTGTGAGAAGCGGGAGGCTAGACGAATCCAAGCCCAATGCCTTGATAGACAAATAAAAATAGTTGACAATAATAGAATTAGCTATGCTCTTTTATCTTTGCAATAAAACAACAATCACGCAGCTTTTAAGGACAATATTATGTTGAAACAGGAAAGGCAAAATTACATCTTGGAGGATATCCGGGTTTATAATAAAGTATTGAGCTCTGAACTGAGCCAGAAATTGGGTGTCTCAGAAGATACTATCCGTAGAGACCTCAAAGAGCTTTCCGATAATGGGCAGATAAAGAAAGTGCATGGCGGGGCAATGTCCAGTGGAGGTTATTTGCCTTTTAGCCATAAAGACCGGGAAATCCACGCTCACGACGAAAAAGTTGCGATAGTGAGAAAGGCAATCCCTCTTATCCCCGACGAATGTGTAATGGTGATGGACGGAGGAACCACCAACCTGGAGCTTGCGAGATTATTGCCTCCCGACTTAAAAGCTACGGTTTTTACCAACAGCCTGCCCATTGCCATACAGCTTTCGGAACACCCCAGGATTGAAACAGTTTTTATCGGAGGAAGAATTCTTAAAAATGGCCAGATAACAATTGGGATGGACGTGATCAACTGTGTATCAGAAATTCATGCCGATATTTGCTTTATCGGTACCCGAAGTATTCATGCTGATTTTGGGATTACAGATTTCGACCGGGAGGAATGTCAGGCGAAAAGAGCGTTGATTTCCTGTGCAAAACAAGTGGTTTCTTTACCCATTTCAGAGAAAATCAACACTATACAGCCATATAAAGTTACCGACATCAGCAACATCCATACCTTGATTACAGAATTAGATCCTACCAATCCGCTATTGGGTGCTTTTAAGCAAAGGGGTTTACAGGTGCTGTAATTATATGGTATAAAACTGGCGGGTAACCACAACCGAAAAGAAAGGTCAATAGCTAAACAAAATAAACTAAGATAAAATTAATTCGTAAATTTGATATACTCGAACATATAAAAATGAGAACAATAAACATATCCATATCAGACATTGAGTACAATAAATTTGGTTTAAAATCGGATAAGTTTTCTTTTTCTGATCTTGTTGATATTATCAGTAATGAGCTAATCAAACAGAGATTAAATGAAAGTGTTGAACTTGCGGAAAAATACGGACTTTCTAAGATGACAATGGATGACATTTCGAAGATAAAGCCGTCAGGAAAAATGCAAAAAATCGTACTTGATACCAATGTTTTTGTTTCCGCATTAATTCAACGTAGCTACCCGTTCCATATCGTAAGTGAATTTTAATTCTCTCATTCTCTCATTCACTGAATCACTAATTCACAAATCACTAATTCACCAATTCACTCATTCTCCAATTCTCTAATTTCCTTCACTTCCTTGTGATTCAACTCAATACTACTCTCAACCGCTTCTAACATAGATTTGATACGATTTTCATCGGCGATACGGATTTCAAATTCTGACAAGGCTTGTTTTTTTGCCATGGAAATATCTTTTTTACGAAACTTCATTTGGCTTTCAATTTTTATGAGGGCAGAAGAATGAAACTCCTTAGCACCTGTTATTTTAGCGATATCACGGATGTTCCTCGGGTTTATTCCGCCACCAGGCATTATAATTAATTTTCCATCGGCCTTTAATATTAACTCCCTGATGAGGTTTGCACCCAAAAGAGCCGTCTTTTGTTGACCCGAAGTGAGGAGTCGGTCAATTTTTAAATGCAAGAGATCATCCAGCGCTTTCAAAGGATCTGGAGTGAGATCAAAGGCTCTGTGAAAGGTTATACTCATAGGCATAGCATGTTCAATAAGTGCTTGCATTCTTACCATATCTACGTTGCCGTCCTTTTTCAGTATGCCTAGCACCACCCCATCTGCTCCAAGTTTTTTTGCCATGGAGATGTCCTTCTTCATGATCTCGAACTCCATGTCAGAGAAAAGAAAGTCTCCTCGCCTTGGCCGGATCAGGACGTTAATGTCAATATCAATACTGTTGCGCACCACTTCAATCAGCCCTGCACTTGGCGTCGTTCCCCCCTCGGTCAGACTGTTGCATAGCTCAATACGTTTGGCTCCTCCCGCTTCAGCAGCACACGCCGACTGAGCGTTGTCCACACATATTTCTATAGCCGGATGAATATTAAAATTTACTTTTTGCATCTATTAATGTATTAATTCTATGATCATGAACGGCATAATTGAACCCTTTGTGGATGCAATAGCCACCATATTCGCCCAGTTTGTTCAGTGCGATAAAGCCAACCTGAAGGTCCGCTGCGTTTTTGTTTTTCGCAATAACCCGCTCTACGGCGAGTCGACAGGCGTCTTCCGGATTATGGCCCTGCCGCATTAGTTCAACCACAAGATGGCTGCCCGCAACTCTAATAACTGCTTCTCCGAGTCCTGTTGCAGTTGCGCCGCCAATCTCATTGTCGACGAACAGGCCTGCGCCTATAATAGGGGAATCACCCACCCGGCCATGCATTTTAAAGGCTGCCCCGCTGGTGGTACAGGCTCCGGAAAGGTTTCCCTGCTCATCTAAAGCCAACAGCCCAATGGTGTCATGATTTTCTACATTGATGACGGGTTGATATTCCGATTTTTTCAACCATTCCCGCCAGGCCTTTTCTGCTTTTGGCGTTAAAAGGTCCTCCTTTTCAAAACCTTTCTCCAAAGCAAATTGCAATGCTCCCTCACCAACAAGCATAATATGCGGAGTATCTTCCATTACTTTTCGGGCCACAGAAATCGGATGTTTGATGTGCTGTAGAAAGGCTACAGATCCGCAATTCCCTTCCTTGTCCATAATGCAGGCGTCCAGGGTAACCTTGCCTTCCCTGTCCGGAAAACCGCCATAGCCAACAGAACTCACATTAGGGTCTGCTTCCGGCACTCTCACTCCTGCTTCCACAGCATCCAGGGCATCGCCATTTTTTGATAGAATTTCCCATGCTGCAGCATTTGCAGCCATACCGTGATTCCAAGTGGATATTACAACAGGTTTGTTGGCATTGGCATTTTTTAAGGTACCCGAAAAAGCACTTCGTATAGGGTAGACGCTGCTGACAAAGGCAGTCCCCAGGGCCGATATTTTTAGAAATCTTCTTCTGGTATTCATACAAGTGGTATTTTAAAAGATAACTGAATCATAGATTTTTGTTGTGCTAAATAGCAATGTGAATTGATGGGGGAATATTTTCTTCGTCTCTTCCCCAAACCATGTTAGGTTGAGGTCCCATTTCCAACGTCACCTTGTCTCCATTCATTACTTCATCATGGGTGATATATGACCGGTTCAGTGGTTTTCCATTTAAAGTTGCCGACTGAATGTAGATATTTTTGGCCGATTTGTTCTTAGCAATCAATTCAAATTTTTTACCGTTCCCGACATCAATACTTATCTCACTGAATAAGGGGCTGCCCAGCACATAAATGCCGCTGGCGGGATTGACCGGATAAAAGCCCATAGCACTGAAAACATACCAGGCAGACATTTGCCCGCAATCTTCATTTCCGCTGATGCCGTCAGGAGTGGGTTTGTACATCGCTGCCATAATTTGCTGCACCTTTTCTTGTGTTTTCCAGGGAGCTCCGGCATAATTGTACAAATAGGCTATATGATGGCTGGGTTCGTTTCCATGTGCATATTGTCCAATCAACCCTGAAATGTCGGGTGAAATATTTTCGCCGGTAATCATAGAGTCTTCACTAAAAAGCGAGTCCAACATGCTAATGAATGGCTCAGACCCTCCATGTAGCGCAATAAGTCCTGCTACGTCGTGGGGAACAAACCAGCTATGTTGCCAGGCATTTCCCTCTGTATAATCCGTATTCTCACGATGGGATGAATGCTTGGGGTCGAAAGGGGTTCTCCAACTGCCGTCCCTATTTTTTCCACGCATAAAACCTGTTTCAGTGTCAAAAAGTAATTGGTAGCTGTTGGCGCGCTTTAAGAAATATTGATGATCTTCCTCCTTGCCCAGCGCTTTTGCCATTTGAGCAATGCACCAATCGTCGTAAGCATATTCAAGCGTTTTGGTCACCGATTCGTTCGCCATGTCAGAAGGAATATAGCCAAATTCTTTATAAAAATTCACACCTCTTATATCCTGCATGGCACTTTTTTTCATGGCTTCGTATGCAGTTTCCACATCATAGTCGCGGTAGCCTTTAAGATAGGCGTCAACAATAACAGGAATGGCATGATAGCCAGTCATGGTATTGGTTTCGTTACCCAAAAGCTCCCAAACCGGCAAAAACCCGTATTGCTTGTAATGCGAAAGCAAAGAACGGATCATGTCGTTTACTCGATCGCCCTCCAGAATGGTGAATAATGGCTGTGCCGCCCGAAATGTGTCCCATAAAGAAAAAATGGCATAGCGATCAAATCCTTCCGCTTTATGCACCTGCCCATCGGCCCCTTTGTATTCACTTTTGCTATCACTGTACAGAACAGGAGCCAGCTTCGTGTGATAAAGTGCAGTATAAAAAGTTTTTTTCAATGTGTCATTATCGCTCGTGACGTGTATCTTGTTTAGCACATTGTCCCAGTGAGCGTAGGCTTGCTCCCTTGTTTTATCAAAGTCCCAAGCTGGGATCTCTTCGCTAAGGGATTTTTTTGCCGCATCGACGCTGGCTGAGGAAATAGCCACCTTTAAATAAACTGCCTCGTCCTGTTTGGTGTCGAAGTTGAACTTTGCCTTTACTAAGCGGCCTTTTGCCTCCGTCTCCTGGTTAAGTAAATTTTCGTCCACCGCGAGAGAATGAGTTTTAAACGGCTTAGAGAATGCTGCGGCAAAAAACACCCGTTGATCTTCTGCCCAGCCACTGGATTTTCTGTATCCTGAAATTGTAGAATCATTCTCTACCTTAATATATGTTTCAGTAGGAGAGTCCCAATTGATGGCAAAGCCCAGATTAAAAATAATGGCAGCTTCTTTGGAAGCAGGGAAAATATATTGATGAAAACCAGCTCTTTTTGTCGCAGTCAGTGCGGCTTGGATGTCATAATCCTTAAGATATACTGCATAATAGCCCGGACTTGCAGATTCATCGTCATGCGAAAAGAGAGAAGCATAAGTTTGACTGTCTTTGGAAGGATTTTTAACCCAGTCAACCTTGCCAGTCACAGGCATCACCGAAATGTCACATAAATCACCAATGCCTGTGCCGCTCAAATGCGTGTGACTAAATCCAGCAATTATACTGTCGGAATAGTGGTAGCCCGAACACCAATCCCAGCCCTGCGTGCCATTGTCGGGGCTTAGCTGAACCATTCCAAATGGGACTGTTGCTCCCGGATAGGTGTGTCCATGACCCCCGGTGCCGACAAAGGGATCTACATAGCTGGCCGGGCTATTTCCGATTTGTGTGAGGGATTCTTGCTCCTTAGTGTTTGATTTGATGCAGCCCTGCAAAAACAACAAGGGCATAAAAAGCCAAAGGATTATAATGTTTTTCCTTTTGCACCCAAACAAAACGCATTGTTGCTGCTGAAGCATGGTGTTATCAGTCATTGTGCTTTCTTCTATGTATATGAGGTGTTATTCCAGAACAGTATGAATTTTTGATGGAAAACAAACTCCGTAAGACAAAAATAGAAAATTATTGCATAAAAACGCATTAAGTCGACATAAA
This sequence comes from uncultured Flammeovirgaceae bacterium, assembly GCA_946886805.1. Next base: position 8,368 of record CAMPJM010000150.1, read on the forward strand.
TAAGTGTCATGTGGCTTATAAATTCCATTTTGGCAATTTTTAGCCGATTTTATTGATATGTTTTACAAAAATTAGTTGCTGTTTCCCAATGCGATTGAGACGTCTGTGTCGATTCGGGGGTTGAATTACACATTGTTTCCTAATTTCGACGTTTTTTTATTATCTATTTGGGCTTTTAGATAGATATCTTTATTAAGTGCAGGAAATCGC
>CAMPJM010000151.1 GCA_946886805.1 uncultured Flammeovirgaceae bacterium
AAGGGATAGTAACTATAGCAAAATTTTGAAGCGGACACTTTTTTTCTTAGTGCCCTCCTTAAAAAAAACAGGATTTGTTTTGAGCTGGATCTCCCAGTCTTTTAATATCAAAGAACGTTTCGGTTGACAAGATAAATAAAATTGTCATTTTACCACGTATATTTTGAACATTTTTAGCACTTTATTTATAAACTTCCAGCACCACAAAAAGGGTCTATCATTTTTTCTTTTTGACATTCAACAATCCTTTCCTTAGATCCATCTGAAGATCCAAATCCCCTTTGTGGTTCAAGATCATTTTAAGGGCAAAGAGCAGCCCTATGACCGTTAGGCTTTCAATAGCAATTAATATGATAAGCATAGACATCAACATTTAATCCAGTATAGTAAAAAACCTGCGTGAGAGTTTTAGGATCTCCTTTAAAATTACTGTTCCTAAATTAGTCAGGGCATATTTAAAGCGGTAGGACACTTTTTTAATCGCGGTGGGTGCTTAAAATTAGCTCGTTTGGAAGGATAAAAAAAGAGGGAAGATTTTTTTATGTTGTCTTTAAAAACTCCTTTTAGGGGCTAGAAGATATGTAAACGTTTTTTTGAAGGGCAAGAGCTTTGATTGTGCGGGTGGTTTTTGTGCGGCTTTTGGCTTTCAAAAAAATGATCCGGGGGTTTGGGGGCGGAAGGCCTCCCAATAAAACACATGCGCAAGCACCATACGCCTGTGGCCTGCGCCTTGTCTGACCGGAGGGAGTAGCGCAAAATGTGCTTTGCACGCCTAGCAGTGCTTTTTGCCGGGAGCGGGCAATGGCAGGCAAAAGGCACTGCCCGAAAAGGGTGGAAGGGAAAAAGCTTTTTCCCTTTGGTCAGGGCCGGGTGCGGCTATTTTACATAATATGCTTATATAACTTTGCCATAGGCATTGGCCTTTAGCGTTCCTCTGGGGCAAAGTTGTATAAGAACATGTTATGTAAAGATAGCTTTGGGTGTTTTTCCTGGCGGGATTTTTTGCCTTTGCGCTTGGCTTCAGGCTCTTGGACAGGCTTTGGTTTGAGGGCTGCTCTATGTGGCCTGACCATGTGCCTGATAGCGGGCTGGCTGCAAAAAGCATGACAGGAAAAGCACAGAAGGGTTGGCAGTAGGGGCTTTGGGTTGGATTGCTGCCCTTTATAGATGGTAATTTGCTTGATTTCTGCTAGGACATTTTTACACCTATTTTTATTGTTTTTTTTCTTTGTAATGGTACAGCGTACCCCTACCGGACCCCGTCATCAACAGTAGCCCTTCTTTTACCAGATACTGAAGATCTTTTTTTAACGTATTGCGTGAGTAGGCCATTTCCTGTCCCAGGTCACCTATCCGGGCAGTTTTATTTGCTTTCATAAATTCCAGCACCTTTTGCTGCCTTTCATTCAGGGCTGTTTTTAACTTGCTATAGGTTTCATATTTCGCTTCAAGGCGTTTTGTCAGGACAATGAGGCTGTCCAAAAAATAATTGACCCACTGGCCTATCTGTTCTTTCCCATTGTACCTGTCCTTCTGCCCTTCCATCAATGCCCTGTAATATTCTTCCTTCCGCTCTTCTATCACATGTTCAAAGGATACGTACTGGATAAACTTATAACCGTATTTGAGCAAAATAAGCGTGGTCAGCAAGCGGGACAAACGGCCATTGCCATCCTGGTACGGGTGTATGGATAAAAATTCATACACAAAAACGGCCGCTGCCATTACAGGGGGCATGAGCTGGTTTTCCAGCACCTTATTTGTCCATTCCAGCAACGACTGCATTTCCGGTGCCGTAAGGTGTGGTTCAGTTGTGCGGAAGATTACCTTCTGGGAACCATTGGGATAGTTGGCCACCACCTTGTTGGACAGTTGCTTATATTGGCCTTTATGGTTTTGGTCCTTTGTACTGTACTTCATCAGTATGCCATGGAGCTGGTGGATATACCTTTCACTTAGTGTAATCTCTTCATAGTTGTCCAGGATCACCTGTAATGCTTCATAGTACCCGATTACCTCCTGTTCCTCCCTGCTATCCAGTTTATTGATCTTAACAGACTTTAATAATTTTTCTACTTCTTCATCGGTCAGTGTGGCACCTTCTATCCGGGTAGATGAACCAATGCTTTCTATAGTGGCTATCTTTCTAAGTTCTTTTAAATATCTGCTTTCTTTATGCTCTACACTGTTCCAGCTCCCTTTAAAGGTATCTATGATACTTAGCTTTTGCATGATCTTTTGATAGACCTCACTACCAAAGCTTACCTTTGTTTGTATTGATTTAGATATATCCATATTGTACCCATTTTTATCCAATAGTAAAGCTAGCTATTTATCCTCTATTTGTATAACCTGTTTCCCTACCTTTTATACAGATCTCTATCCCAAAGGGTGGAACTGCTGCACTTCTTCTTTCAGCCCTTCCATCTCATTGTGCAGATAACTTTCTGTACTGCTGATAAACCTATGCCCTGCAAGGTATTGGGTTTCCCGTAGGTTGTACATCTTTAGCCATTTGACGATCACCGATGCCCTTACCTGTTTGGCGTTCCTGACAACCGGGTTTATCCTTCGTACCTTTATCATGAGTTGGGTCATAAAGTTGCTGAAGTCGTAACAGTTGCCACCTTCACCAATAAACAGTTTATCTGTTGTTGTTTTCTTCTGGCTCTTTCGTTTTGGCTCCATTTGCAGTATTTGCGGCCTTACCTGCAGGATGTAATCGTACATGTCCATGACCTGGTGGGGTTCCAGTTGCATTTCCCTGCCATTGCTCTTGATCCCGCCCGGGACTTCTATTTTTCCCTCCCTTAGTTTGATGTGGCCTGTTTCCAGCTTTGCCAGTTCTGCCGTTTGCAGGCCCTGGTACACCAACAGCCCCAGTATCACCTTGTTCCTTCTGTCCCCTTCACTTTTATCTGGGTATTGGTTATAAAGCGCATGCAGTTCATGGGTTTCCAGTATGTGGTAAAGGTTTTTTCTTTTCACCCCTTTCACTGTAATGTCCGTGGCCGGGTTAATGGCGATTGTCCCTTCCCTTTCCAGGTAGTCGTAAAAGTGCCTTATGGTGAGCAAGTAATTTTCGATTGTCCGTTGACTGATGCCTTTGTGCTGGCAATGCTTCATGAACAGCAACAGGTCATTGTAGCTGATCTGCCCTATGTCCAGGTTTTCCCTTTCAATCCACTTTAGGTACTGGTCAAAGACGGTCAGCCTGCTTTCTATGCTCTTGCTGGTGAACCGCTTGGATTTGAGGTAATCTCTAAAGCCCTCTTTCATCTTCTGATAACCGGATGGTTTCATAGCGTGGGATATTATTAAATGTTTGTTTCCTTTCTTTCTCCACCCCGGCAACATGTGTGTAAATCTGTGTACTCTCTAAACTTCCATGCCCTAAAAACCTGCTGATGCTTTCCAGCTTCATCCCCGCCTGTAAAAAATGTGTGGCTATGGAGTGCCGCAAAGTGTGCAGCCCGATTTCTTTTTCTTGTAGGTCCAGGTCCCCGGTCTGGTGTTGCAGGATTTTTAACCTTATGGACAAGCTCTGTCCCTGCATCCTGCGGTTGTGCTGGTAGCTGATAAAAACCGCTTCGTTCCTGCTGCCTTTCAATAATTCCGGCCTGTGGTCGTAGATGTATGCTGTCAGGTATCCCAGGTTGGTTTTGCTGATCGGCACGAACCTTTCTTTGTAGTTTTTTCCTTTCCTCACGTGCAACATGGAACGGTCAAAGTTAATGTCCCCAACATCCAGGCAAACGCCTTCATTTCTCCGCAGGCCACAACCGTAATAAATGGCCAGCATTGCCCTGTCCCTTGCCTGTATCGCTTCCAGTACTTCCGGCGATGTGTTCGGCCTCTTCTCTGGTTGCCCGTATGTTGCTTTCAGCAGCAGGTTGATCTGGTCCACTGTCAGGTAAATGATTTTTCCCTCTGTCTCTTCGTTCCCAAGTTTTGGCCCCGGTATTTCCAGCCTTCCCACTTTTCGCAGGTATTCGGTAAACTTCCTGATCGCTTGTATATGCTTGTTGAGGTGCCCGTTGCTTATCCCACCGCCCCGTCTTTGGTTGCCCCTTTCTTTTAGCTTGTGGTAATGGGTTTCAATGTGCCTTGGGCTTAGTGCTTTTATATTGTGGATGCCCTGCTGTTCAAGATAGTGGAGCAGCTCCCGGGCGTGGAGCGGCAGGCTGTAAACGGTGCTTTCCGCATAGCCCTGCACGTCCAGCCATTCGGTAAAGCTCTTTTCAAGGTAGCGGAAGGATTCATTTGACAGGGCTAGCTTTTTCACAAACTTCGTTTGATTTATTATTGGTTTTGTACGATTTTTTTTAACCCGGTCGGTGTTTCCGGTTTAAACCGGACTTCTTTGGTTTTATGGGTTTACAGCTTCCGATCCCTGTTATGTGGTCCATTTTTGGTTATGAACTTCTTTTGGGCTTCTTGAACCTCTTGATCAGCTCATCGAGTACCGTTTGTACCCGCTTGTCCCTTTCCAACTGGTCATCGTATGTGGCCACCTCATAGGCATAACCGTTTTTCTTGTCCCCTTTGGTTTTCCGCACCAGTCCCCATTCCTGTAGGGCGATCATGTACCGCTTTTGGTTGCTGGCGTTCACCCGTAGCGCTTGCCTGGCCGATACATTGGTGAAGGTGTCTTTTCCTGCCGATTTCATCCAGGCTTTGAGCTGCTCGAAGTAATTCCTCGTTGCCCCGTTCAGGTCATCGGACTTGCGGATCAGCACATCTTTCATCAGCTTGTTGGCTTCCTCAATGTCTTCCAGCGTGGTTTCTATATATTCTTCTCCGGTTTCTCTGTCGTATTGCTTTTCCCTTTGGTACTGGTGGTAAAAGGTCACCGCTTCAATGAAGGCCAGATAGTGGGCATTGCTTCTTCTCGGTTTGAACACTTCATCAGGGATATGCAGGCTTTCTGCAAAAGGGTTTCGTATTTGAACAGGAACCAATACCCGTTGTATATTCTGGAACTGCTCAACAAGTTTCCACTGCTCGGGCAGGTCGATTTTACCTGCCGATAGTTTGCGCTGGAACGACATTATTTTACCGTCCTGCTCTTTGCTTTCGTCTATGTAGATCAGGAATGACCGGTTGGCGTTGTCCTCGTAAAGGCTTTCTTTGGTGGTACAGCCTGCCACGCATACAGGCCCTTCCACGACCAGGCTCACTGTCCTTGTCTCCCCTTTGGTGTTTTTCACCACCACCGTTTTGGTGATGCGTTTTTTGCTCTTGATCTCCCTTAGCGGATAAAGTACTTCGTCCGCACCGTCCAGATCCTCGATTAAGATCAGCTTGTTTCTAAGTTCCTGTTGACCAAAATAGTAAAAGGCATTGCCACTTAATGTGGTGATTTCGAGTTTGTCCTCTTCGGGTATCAGGGCACTTACTTTCTCCTGCAGGTGTGTCTTTCCAATGCCCGAGCTCCCCAGGCTGATCACGTGCAAGGGGTTGTCCCGTTTCCTGCTGGTAAAGATCAGGTACATCAACAGCCTATTATTTTCTTCACCGATCACGCCCGCTTTCCCTATGTCCTCCATTGTCCTGCCCATAAGATTGGGGGCTTTCAGATAGGCCTGTGCCGCTTTGATTTCTTCCGGGGTCAAAAATTTTCTTTTGTCCTGGGCCCGGCTCTGTTTTTCGATCTCTTCCAGCCTGTACTTTTCCAGCCCGTCGGTCAGGTCTGTTAAAGCTGCCGCGGCCACACTGGTACCGATCTCCAGCCGCTCTGCTATTTTCCGGATCAGTTTTTCCACCTGGGTATCGTTGTAAAGGTCAAGGTTATGCCGGATGCTTAAATGTTCAACCTGTACCTTTAAAGTGGCGCGCATCCTGTCCAGGCCTTCCAATCTGATACCACCAAGTACCGCTATCTCCAAAGGCGGGTGCTGGTAGGTGATGTGGTCAGGGTTTGTGGGGTCAAGCTTTGAAGTGCCGTGGTCGGTATCCATAGTAAAAAAAAATTTTTGCTACATTTTTGTTATACAATGCTACAAAAAAGAAAGACATCATGCAAATTAATTGTCGTACAATAATGGTTACCTGTAGCAACCGATTGGTAATTTAGCTGCTTATTTGCTACATTTATCCCATTAAATTTCATCAAAGCATTATTATGGGCAACTTGGGGGACAGGATCAAAAACAGGAGGAAAGAACTCAACATGTCGCAATCGGAGCTGGCTGACAAGGTGGGCATATCCTATGCGCAGGTGGGAAGGTACGAGACAAAGGGCGCCCAGCCACCTACAAAGACCTTAACGGCCATTGCCGATGCCCTGGGGGTGTCCCCGGACTTCCTTATCTATGGCACTTCGGACGAAAAGGCCAAAAGCAGGCTCACCGACGCCGAACTGCTCAACCAGTTCAAGGCAATAGAGGGCATGGACGAGGACGACAAGAACGTTGTCAAAAAGCTGATCGATGCTTTTATCACTAAAAAACAAATACAAAAGCTGGCACAATGACAACTTTCATGACCTGCCGTATCTGTAAGGGTTCGGGCTTTGAAGAAGAACCACCTGCTTTTTATGGTGAAGGCGAGAACCCCGAAGCGGGCATAAAATGCAGCTATTGTGATGGGTCGGGACAGGTAGAAGTGCACAACCCTGCAGGGATCAGGATTGCCTATCTCATTGCCCAAATGATTGTTAAAGAATACCCCCACAACAAGGTAGATGGGATTTATGAGGCCATTGTTGTAAACATCTCCAATGCGGCCGACGCCTTCTCTGAAGACACCTATAACTTATTTGGCGACATGGACGGCAATCTGCTTTTTTCTGAAGGGCAACTTCCCCAGGACGCAGCACTAAAAAGGGTTATTGACAAAAGCCAGCTTTTCAATGACGCCAAGGCAATTGTCCTGCCCCAACCTAATTAGGGCTATTGCACTTGTCCAACTTCCTGCCATCAAAAAAATATCCGCATGTTCCCCTTATAACATGCGGATAAGTGTGCCACCATGGCACTTTTACTTCTACATAAACCATTGACCTATAATTATTTAACCTACTTTTGGCACTCTACATAATTTTTGTTTGCACAATATCAGGAACGGAAGCAACTTCCTTTCGTGGTCACCAGCTACAAGCTGGCGCCAGCGGGGAGGCATTTTCAGAGGAGCAAAAAGAAAAGATCTACTATTTCCTGGACATGACCATCAGGGATGCCAAGGCCAAACAGGCGTATGGGGGTTAATCTCTATCTGGCACACGTTGCAATGCGCACCAGATGAGGTTAATTACAATTACATATTTTGTAAATGTCATTTTCGATATTACTAATACTTTCAAGGGTGGCGGTTAATGAAGGCTTGATAGCATTATCTAAAAATGATTGTTTATTCCCTATAAAATACTTTTCATTTAATACTTTAAATCTTATACTATCTTTATTTATTAACTTTCTTATCGAATAATAAATTCTTGATCCACACTCACTATTTGTAGTTAAGCAATATTTGATTACTTCTTCTTCCTGACTAAAACCTTCTTGGACTTTTAAATCTAGATTGTGTTTAGATATATATATATCATATAAAACTGATTTACATAAATCATCATTACAATCGATTAGTTGAAGGGGATCCCGCTCTTGGATATTTTCCCTGCACGAACTTAAAATAATCATTATTATAAGGGGGGTTATCCTTGTAAGTATATTATACATTTCTAGTCTCTTAAGTATTGACGATTTACAATATTATGCTCATAACTGCTTGTGCTTGTTTCATTGTTTTTGTTGTTTGTAGTGGTTTGAGTTACTTTTACATTAGTCACGCTTTCAGTATAATATCTTCCGTTCGAATCCTTTCCGGTTTTAGTTTGTGTTTCTCCCATAGAATATTCATAAGAAGTAGTTGAAACTCTTTCATAGCTTCCTTCGCTATTTTTTGTAAAGTTTGTCTCTTTGGTGATTACCCCATCTTCAACTGAAGATACAACAAATTCACTATCGTTCACCTTACTCTTAAAATCGTAATTTCCTCCTTCTGCGGCGTCCTTTAAAGCTAAAGCTTTGGCATAAGATTCTGTACGACTTATATCCAAGTCAAAACCGTTTCTATCCAACATTTCACTGCCTGGAGCAATATCATCACGCCCTGCACTTCTTCCAAATTCTTTTGCTAATGCATTCCAAGCGGCTCCTTCACTATCACCCCATGCCATTAAACCTGCATAAGCCCTTAATGAATTATCCCTTGCCAATGGTCCATTACCTGGTTTGTAAACCCCTAAGATAGCTCCCTCACCAACTTTTACATTAGATACTCTTTGCCAATTTTTGGGGTGTACAGGCCCTTCTCCATTTTTATCTATAAAATATATTGGGTTATTTGCCGCATACAGATATGGCGACCAATCATTGTAAATATCTGCTTTAGGATCTATGGCGCCAAATCTGGCTATCTGAGGATCATAAAACCTAGCCCCATAATCGTACAACCCTAGTCCTAGTTCTTCCTGTAATTCCTTCCCATTGTAAAGGTATTTATTTCCCACGCTGTTCTCCCTTTTGTAGGAGTTAAAAGAGAGGCCGAAGGGATAGTAA
>CAMPJM010000152.1 GCA_946886805.1 uncultured Flammeovirgaceae bacterium
GCCGTCATTCCTGACGAAGCGGAGCGAAGATCAGGAATCCCTATCTATGAAATGCAGAAGTTAGAGAAGCTGGCTAGACGTTTATAGAAAATTGGGCATGTTTACTCAGTTTCCGTTTGTAAATTTTGGAATGGCTGAATATCTACCATTTTGATAAATGATCATAGTTGGCCTACCTTTGCATCTTTTAAAATCAAAAACCGATTTAATGATCTCAGTTGACGGATTAACAGTAGCATTTGGTGGCACCACCCTCTTTAAGGATATTTCTTTTGTGATTAATGAGAAGGACAGAATTGCTATAATGGGGAAAAATGGCGCTGGAAAATCAACACTATTGAAAATAATTGCTGGTGAAAGCACGCCGTCAAGCGGAAGAATATCGGCACCGAAAGAAGCTGTCATAGCCTACCTGCCACAGCACCTGTTGACAGAAAATATTAGGACGGTATTTGAAGAGGCTGCTCAGGCCTTTGCACATATCCATGCAATGGAACAACAGATCGAGGAGCTGAACAATCAGCTAGCTACCCGAACCGACTACGAATCGGAAGAATATTTTGGCATTATTGAGCAAGTTTCAACTTTGAGCGAGAAATTTTACTCTATTGAAGAAATAAATTTCGACGCAGAAGTAGAAAAAATTTTACTTGGTCTTGGCTTTACGAGAAACGATTTTACGAGATCTACAGGGGAATTTAGTGGTGGATGGAGAATGAGGATTGAATTGGCAAAGATTCTGCTTCAAAAGCCCGATCTCATTCTTTTGGATGAGCCTACCAACCACATGGATATAGAATCCATTCAATGGCTTGAAGACTTTATTGTCACTTCTGCCAAAGCAGTTATTGTGATCTCTCACGATAGAGCCTTCGTGGACAAAATTACTACCCGAACTATTGAAGTCACTATGGGACGTATCTATGATTACAAGGTCAACTATTCAAAATACCTCGAACTTCGCAAGGAAAGAAGAGAGCAACAGCAAAAACAATTCAATGACCAGCAAAAAATGATTGCTGAAAATGAAGAATTTATCGAGCGATTTAAAGGCACGTATTCTAAGACTTTACAAGTGCAGTCAAGGGTGAAAATGCTTGAAAAACTAACCATTGTTGAAGTAGATGAAGAGGATACCGCGGCACTTCGCTTAAAATTTCCACCTTCTCCCAGATCAGGAAGCTACCCGGTACGAGTACAGGATCTTTCCAAAAGTTATGGCAGCCATTGTGTATTTGACAAAGTATCGCTGACCATAGAAAGGGCTGAAAAGGTGGCTTTTGTTGGAAAAAATGGTCAGGGGAAATCTACATTGGTAAAGGCCATCATGGGAGAGATTGATTATGAAGGAAAACTTGAGTTGGGGCATAATATAATGATCGGTTATTTTGCTCAGAACCAAGCCTCTCTTTTAGAAGAAAATCTGACCGTATTTCAGACCATAGATGATGTAGCAAAGGGAGATATCCGGACAAAAGTAAAAGATCTTTTAGGAGCTTTTATGTTTGGGTCTGATAGCATGACCAAAAAAGTGAAAGTGCTTTCAGGAGGTGAAAAAACACGTTTGGCGATGATAAAATTGCTTTTAGAACCTGTAAATCTGCTTATTCTGGATGAGCCTACAAATCATCTGGATATGAAAACCAAGGACATTCTCAAAAGTGCCTTAAAAGATTTTGACGGCACACTTATCCTTGTTTCTCACGACAGGGACTTTTTAGATGGGTTAGCGACCAAAATTTTTGAGTTTGACAACAAACAAATTAAAGAGCATATAGGCGATATTTATGACTTTCTTGAAACAAAGAAAATTAACAATCTCAGGGAGATTGAAAGAAATGTGAAGAAATAAACTTGGGATCGAGCGGAAACTTATCCGTCCGACCGCTCGCTTCTGAGATTATCAGAACACTTGAATGTCCTTCTCTTCATTATTAAAAACAGCGGTGGGACGGGTTTTAGCTTATTGCTTTATAGGAGGTGTGTGGGGGACACAGACCTCGGGTGCAGATGCAAGCTGATAACTGAAAAACGACCCATAGCACACATTCCCGGACCTGTTCTCCGAATCGAGTCCGGTGCGAAGGACTCCGGACTCGATTCGGAGAGTCTTTCGGACCGGGACCCCTCAAAACTACAGCCGAATCTTCCCTTTTCGGTATTTAAAAATGCTCTTTTCAGAAAATCCAAATAAACTTGCAGGATCAGAATTTTTAGGCTTAAAAAAGTAATCCCCAACCGCTTTAGATAAAAGCAGGTTGGGGACTTAATCCGAGTAAATGAATACTTCGAGTTTAGTTCTCGTGCGAATAGGTGATATAGCGTTGCATACTTTTTTCAAAATTATCAATTCGCTCAAAATTGACTTTTATGATATATGCCAAAATATCTGTCTGATACCCTCCGCTTCCTTTTTGCTTGATAGTTTCACCTTCATGACTGTATGATTCATCTGCCATTTTTTTATGAGGCATTCTAAAGCTTTTTAATAGCAGGCATAATTCCTTCAATCTTTTCAAAGACTGTAGCACGTTTTGGTCAAAGGAATTTGCTTTATCAAGTACTGAAGAGATTTTTGTCAACAAGCTTTTACTGCCCGAAAATTCTTTAAAGATTACGCGCATTTCTGGTAGTACATACGGTAAATACGTGTTTCTGAATTTTACGTATTCTTCCTCATCACAATCCGCTCCCCATAAAATATGATCGAATACAAATAAAGGCATTTCTACGGCTCCCGGCCCAAGATACTCCTGCCCGTCCAGGGTAATGGGATCGAAATACAATCTCAGCTCGGTTGCAAAATAGTAAGTAGATACATTCTTTTTTGCATGAACAATGGCTTTGACCATTTTTTCGAGATTCTCTTTTACCTTTTCACATAAAATAGAAAATTCTTCGGAATCAGGTGCTATAAAATACAAATCTCTTATATCTTTAATGGCCTGGACCAGAGGAGCCATTGCAATTTTAACACTTTCAATCAGATGTTTTTCATCATCGGTGCCGGTATAAGTCCTCAATCTTTCACCATCAGGATTCCAAACTGTGTAATGTATTAAAGTGTCCCTTGGTGGTAAATCCGTTTTTTCTCCGAGAAGATTGAGCTTCATTGCCAAATCTGCAACAGAATATTCAGGTTCTATCCCATGCCTTTTCAATGAACCCAATACCATTCCAATGTCTCTTACTGCGGCAACTGCCTGATAGTAATCGAATTGCAATATCTCAGGTACAGACGGTAAAATACCTGAAAGCATTATTATCAACTCTCTGGTATTGCGGTTTCTGTTTAGGTCTGGAAGAAGTTTGAACTTTTCATCAGCATACAAAGGATCTAAGCTGGAAATGTATTTGTCTATATTAGTCTGTCTTGTAGAATAGGGTTTTCCTGAAGGACCATAAATGGTTTTCATAGCTGTAGGTGTAGTGTGTTTAGTGATAATGGATAGGTTTCAATTTGAGAAGCCATCCATTTTATAATTTAAAAAACCGGGATAAGAAGAATTTAATAAGTAATGCGTCAATTATTCTAATCCCGGACAATACATATGCCTTTAAATTTCTATCCCTTTCCCTATACAGAAAAGGGTGAAGAAATCCTCAGATGCGGAAAGATTATTAACTATTTAACCAATCCAGGCATTGTTTTTCAGATGGGTAGGTGTTCATTTGAAGTTTGCCGATTGTTGTTTTGTTAACATTATCAACTGTAGCTTGAGCAAAAACATCATTCGAAACCAATACTGCTACCTTTTGCAAACCAAGGGCAGAAACTTCTGGAAACCAGGTGCCACCAAGGTACCCTTGTACTTCTTTAGAAAGGATTTTAAGTCTCGTGTGATCACTTAAGTGATTTTTGATATTGTTTTTTTTAATAAAACTGGTTAGTTCGGCGCAACCTGTTTTTAAATCATCAAGTTTAAGGAATCCGATCCATCTTGCAATAATGACTTTGCTTTCCTCATCAAATGTGATTTCAACGAAAGGTTTTTCAAACACCTTTTTTCTTTCCATAGTATTGTTCATAACAAATAGATTTGATTATTAGATTTTTTTATTTACAAAGATGTCCCGAACCTCTCCAAATAAAAAGTGGTATTAACACGAATTCGACATTATGTAGGAAGATATAACACTATTTCAAATATGGTTAAAACTGGTTTTTCTTAATCCATTGAGAAGTAAAAGATTATGTTTAAACATCAAATTATATTTATGCTATATAATCATAATTTTATATTTTCAAAATGTAATAAAATAAACCTGACACGCAATTTTCATCTAAAAAGATAAACTACTGACGGAGAGGCACATTATTAAAATTTCAACATAAAATCAGTGAGGTTGTCATTTCTATCAAGCATCAGTTTTTTTCTAAGCCTGTACCTGCTTATTTCTACTCCTCTGACCGAAATATTTAGAAGATGCGCGATTTCTTTTGTTGATAAGTTGAGCCTTAAATAGGCACTTAATTTTACTTCCTGGGGGGTTAGTTTCGGGAATTCTTTTAATAACCTGTTGGTAAAATTCCCATGGACATGGTTAAAATGAAGCTCAAAATGGTTCCAATCAGCATCACTGGTGATGTTCTGATCAATGTTTTTAATGATCTTTTTAAGCTCATCGTTATGATTGCTTTTTTCTTTTCTTCTAAGAATGTCTGAGAGTCCCAATTTTACGCTATTCAATAATTCATTTTTATTTATCAAATGGATTGTCGAAGAAGTAAGTTCCCTATTCATATGATCAATTTCCGACCTTAGCTTCTCATTTCTTAGCCTCACAATCTCTTGCTCACTTTGCGTTGTTATCTGTTCAATCTGATTATTTTTCTTATTTAACTCCTGCTCCTGCCTGATCATCATCTGATTTTTTTCTTTTTTAAATCGTTTGTCAAACTGATGAAAAGTCAAGCCTACCAAAAGAATACCTGATAGGCTATAGAAAAAATAAGCCCAATTTGAGCGGTAAAAGGGTGGGTGAATATAAAAATGAAAGCTTTCCGCATCACTAAGGGTTCCGTAAATATTTTTTGCACGCACCATGAATTCATAGTTACCCTCGGGGAGGTTGGTATATTCTTTTTCAACTTTATTGGTCCATTCCGACCATCCATTGTCAAAGTTCTTTAAAAAATACTGATATTCGGTTTTTTCAGCACTTTCGAAAAAAGATGAGGAGTAAACGAACCTTAAGGAATTATGATCATAATTTAATTCGCACGGTTCTGAATTTAATACTCCTTTTCCTTCCAACATCAACGAGTCTATTTCACGGGAGGTGTTTATTACCTTGTTTAAATGGGTGTGGAAAGGTTGCATCTTTTTAGTCTTGCTGGCATTGTAATGGATGAAGCCTTTTTTTGCGCCAAAAAGAATGTTTTTTGCATCTAGTATCTGAATGGTGCCCAGGTCGTCATTCAACATGTCTTTGATTTTGTTGAATAAACGAAAATCAATCGTTCCTTCATCAAATTTATCGAATGACAGTCTGCCTACCCTTTGATTGGAGATAAAGAAAATATTCCCCAGAATATCTTCTTCCATTTTTACGATATGTTCATTTTCACGAAACAAGGAGCTAAATTTCTCGTCTTTAATAAATTTGTCTGAAGACTCATCATAAAAAAAAATCCCATACTGAGCAGGAAAAATGAGCCGGTTATGCACCTTTTCCATATTAATAAGATGGTCGGACGGGAACCCTTTATCTGAATTATAGAATTCTACATCTTTAATTTTCCCCATACCTGGTTCAAAGCTCAACTTGAATATACCTTTGTATCCATGGGCCATCCATAAATTCCCCTTTTCGTCAAATTCCAGCACTCTGGAAGATTCCTCAAAACTTTTATATTTATGTAGCAAGCTTATTTCCTCGCCGTTAGATGATAAAAGGCTGATACCATTGTACGATCCCAGCACTAGCAGATTTGGGTGTTTCGGGATTTCTCTAAATTCCCAAGCACCTTTTTCATTAAATAGTGGCTTCGCAAAGTTGTTTTCCACCATGAGAGGTCCATTATGATGCCCGACTAAAATCTGATTATCGACATTATTTAAATGATACACCTGTCCAGTGCTATTGGGAACAAGTGTAAAGTTTTGGTTGGAATCGTTTAGGTTTAATGTAAACAGACCGTTATTGGTTCCCAGGTATATCTGATCATCTTTTTGTAAGGCGGCATATCCCGTACCAACTAATCCGAGGGTACCATCTAAAAGACTAAAGGGGGAGCTCAGTTCGACCATTGAAATACCACTGTTCAGCCCCAGCCACAAATTTTCATGCGCATCCTGGTATAAGGTATGGATGGTTTGGTCGAATAGCCCTTTGTCACGGGTCAAGTGCAATAGTAATTTTCCCTCCCGGTTAATAATGAGGAGGCCTTTGTTCTGGGTTCCGATTGCAAAGGCACCATCTTTCAGCATGATGGCTTGATTGATGATCAAACTGTTTAGTGACTTACTGTTCTCAACTTCATAAGGTTTTACATTTAAGCCGTCATATAAAAATAAGCCGTCCCTGGTCGTAAAAATTGCCAAATGATTTTGGTCATAGGGTAGGATAGAGGCTATTTGGCGATTTGCAAAAAATGCACCGCCAGGGACCAGGTTTAAATGGTTATCTTCCAAGACACTTAGCCCCTTAGTCCAGACAAGAGAATAGAGCTTATTGTTTACTTTAAAAGAAAAATCTAATGGGGCTTCATCAGTAATAACGCCTATGGGTTTTCCCGGCGAATAATAAAAAATATTCTTAAAGGTGAGGAAGTATATTTTATTATCTATCTCATAAATTCTCCAAACCTCGTCGAAGTTTCTGTAGGCGTCGGGCAAACTGTCGGCCAGCGAAAAATATTGAAGCGTCCCTCTTGCATTAGGTTTGAAAAAACCAAAGTCACCCTGCGATCCCACATAAATTTTATCCTGCTCTCCGATATAAACCGATCTCACTTTGGTGCCATTTGTGACAGGGTAGAGGTTCCAGGTATTTCCATCAAATTCCAACAAGCCAAAATTATTTGCGATATATAAGATTTCACGCGAGTCCTGGGTGATAGCCCAGCTTTGAATCCCTCCTTTAAAATCTTCTGTGCTAAAATTTGTAATAATAGGTGTACCAAAAAAATAATCCTGAGCAATAACCCGCAAATCTAAAAAAAGAACTAGGATAAAGGATAGATAGAAGTGAAGGTATGTGGGTTTTAATATTGGTACCATATCAAAATTTTATAAGATTCGTCCAGAGAAATTAAGCAGCGTTGATGTATTCGCTACATTCAAAAGTTAAGTTAATAAATAAAATTAAATAATAGCTTTTAAGTACCAAATTAGGTGATTTTAAACCAAATTGAAGTAGTATTGATGTGTTCATTTTTTAGATTTGATGTATTATTGATGTACCCTCCTTTTTGGATAGACGGCAGATTAGAGGGTAATTGGGCAAACGTTTCAAATGGTTTAACCATAAACTCTCTACTACGAATTATTGGTCGGGTAAAAATGAGATTTTTTTTAAATAAGATATAAAACCACAAAAATGATTTTACTATTAATATATTCTTTTTTACTATTTCCCTCACAAAAAGTAGGGGAAGATCCTCCAAAACTTGTATGGAGCGATGAATTTGAATATGAGGGCGCACCTGATTCAACTTTGTGGGATTATCATTTGGGAAATGGTTGCCCTGAATTATGTGGCTGGGGAAATAATGAACTTCAGTTTTATACCAATCATGAAAATAACGTAAGGGTTACGGAGGGGAAATTGGTAATTGAAGCTCACAAAGAAGCTAAGGAAGAAAGTGCCTATACCTCAACAAGGTTGATGAGCACGGGCGAAGGAAGTTGGAAATATGGATACATAGAAGTTCGTGCAAAGCTCCCTTATGGTCGGGGTACCTGGCCGGCAATCTGGATGTTGCCGGATACCAATAAATATGGAGAATGGCCCGCCAGTGGAGAAATAGATATTATGGAGCATGTGGGGTTTGATCCCGGGGTTGTCCATGGTACTGTTCATACAACCGATTTTAATCATCTAAAGGGAACGCAGGTAGGGAAGCAAATTCAGGTAGCTGACTTTGATTCCGCTTTCCACAATTATGCAGTCAATTGGACTGAAGATAAAATTGAATTTTATCTTGATGGCGAAAAATACCACGAATTTGTTAACAATGGCAAAGGAAACGATGCCTGGCCATTTGATCATCCATTTTATCTTATCTTAAACATCGCAGTAGGAGGTGGTTGGGGTGGTCAGAAAGGAATAGATGAAAAAATCTGGCCTCAGAAGTTTGAGATAGATTATGTAAGGGTTTATGAACCTTTGCTAACGGAGAGCCAGAAAATGTCATTTCAGAAACAAAGAGAATAGCAAACCTACCCGTCATTGCGAAGCTTTTTTCTGCCTTTTCGCAGAAAAAGCTGCGGCAATCCCCCCCAAAGGAAGAGCGGTGCTTTTATTTGGGGGATTGCCGCATTTTTTGTTTTCTTGTACTT
>CAMPJM010000153.1 GCA_946886805.1 uncultured Flammeovirgaceae bacterium
GCCACAATGAAATAGCCCTGGTCCTGAGCAGGAATAAACCCGGTGGGAACCCTGTTGAATTCAACAATAGTTAAAACAATCAGAACCAAATACACAACTGCCAGGGCAGCGCTTCTTTTGATCATCTTTTTAATTACCTTTTCATAAAGCAGGGTGAGCTTGTCCATAAAGCGGTCAAACCATTTCATGAACTTATCGACAGGTGCCAGGAAGTTCGCCCTTTGTAGTGCAGGTTCCTTTACATCATGTTTATGCGGTTTTAAAAGTAAGGCAGCTATTGCAGGACTTAAGGTCAGTGAAACAAATACTGAAATGAATGTTGCCACAGAAATAGTCACCCCAAACTGACGGTAAAACTGGCCGGAAATACCGTCTAAAAAAGTGGTGGGAATAAATACTGCAATTAAAACCAGACCTATTGCCACAAGAGCCCCGCCCACATCTTTCATGGTCTTTTTTGCGGCTGCTTTTACACCCAAGCCCTCCTTCATGTTACGCTCCATATCTTCCACCACTACTATGGCATCATCCACTACTATGCCTATTGCCAGCACCAGGCCAAACAAGGTGAGACTGTTTAGCGAAAAGCCCAAAGCCTGCATTACGGCAAAGGTTCCAATAAGCGAAATTGGAATAGCCAGTATGGGAATAATGGTGGCTCGCCAGGTTTGTAAAAACACAAGTATCACCAGTACCACCAAAATAATGGCTTCAAAAATGGTGGTTGTTACACCATCTATCGATTCCTGAATATATTGGGTAGGGTTATACACAATATCATATTCCAAACCTGGAGGGAAGTCAGCGGCTGCCGCTTCCATAACAGCGATTACCTCATCTGAAGTTTCGATGGCGTTGGTCCCTGGCCGTTGAAAGATAGGAATAGCCACGGCCTTTTTATCGCCAAGATACCCTCTTGTAGCATAACTTGCTGCCCCAAGTTCTACACGTCCTATGTCCTTCACGCGAACTATGCTACCATTGTCACCTGATTTTACAATAATATTTTCAAACTCTTCTACTTCCTGTAGCCTTCCTTTTGTCTGTACGCTTAATTCAAAGGCATTCTGGTTGCCCACAGGCGATTGATTAAGGTTTCCACTAGCAATCTGAATATTTTGACTCCTCAGTGCTGTCAGGATTTCTGCCGCAGACAAGTCCAGCGAAGCAATCACATCAGGGTATAACCAGATTCTCATGGCATATTCGCTTGCCCCAAACATTTGAGCACTCCCGACACCTTCTATTCTCGAGATTTTGTCTTTAATTTGAAGGATGGCATAATTACCAACATAAGTCAGGTTATAGGTTTCGTCTGGTGAAAACAGGTTTACGACCATCATCAGATCAGGTGAGTTTTTATTGGTTGTGACGCCCATTTGCCGGACCTGTTCGGGCAATCTTGCTTCTGCAATAGCTACCCTGTTTTGTACCAATACCTGGGCTTCGTCCAGGTTTGTTCCCAGCTCAAAAGTAATGGTGAGATTCATCACACCATCTGCCGTAGATTGTGAAAACATGTACAGCATATTTTCCACACCGTTTATTTCCTGCTCTAACGGTGTGGCTACGGTTTTCGATATGGTTTCAGCACTTGCTCCCGGATATGTAGCCGTTACTACTATTGTAGGAGGTGCCACCTCAGGATATTGTGACACTGGCAAGGAAAAATAAGCCAGTGAACCTACAATAATGATAATGACTGAGATGACCGTGGCCAAAATAGGCCTGTCTATAAATGTTTGACTAAATTTCATGGAAATATTGTTTTAGATGTTTTGGCTGTAAAAGAATCTCAGCCAAAGCATTTTAGTGTAGAATAAAAAGATCAATTATTAACCCTGTGTGAAATCAGACTTATTGCTTAAAAAATCATTGAAAATTAGAATTTATTAACCTCACCCCCCGCAATTCTTCGGGGCAAGCTCTTACCCTCTCCTGAAGAGAGAGGGTTTAACCGTCTAATTTTCAATGATTTTTATCAGTGTTACTTGATTACACAAAAGATCAATTATTGAAGATCATTATAAGCTATCGTGCTGTTTTCCGGCGTTACTTCCATTCCCGGACCAATTTTTTGGATATTTCCAATGATCACTCTGTCGTCGGGGGAAATTCCACTACGAATTATTCTCAGCTCGCTTGAGTGCAGCGGACCCAGCTCAACCGGCTTTGCCACCACTTTATTATCCTTTGAAAGAACAAAAACGATCTTTTGGGACTGGTCTGTAGAGATTACAGCATCCGGGATCAAGACTACTTTGTTTTGTTCATAATTGAGTACCCTTGCTGTTCCAAACATGCCCGATTCTATTACCAGATTTTTATTTGGAATAATTGCCCTTGCCTGGAAGGTTCCTGTGCCTTCATCTACTTCATTATTCATAAAATCCAGTTGACCTTTATGACTAAACTCCTGTTCATCAAGTAGTTTTATGACAATGTCGTTCGAAGGATTTTGCGTTCTACCCTCAGAATTTTCACCATTCTGTCTGCTGTATTCCAATAAGGCCGATTCACTACCTTCAAAATAGAAATACATAGGATCGGTAGAAACAATGGTGGTCAATAAAGTAGCCTGTCCATTGCCACCACTAATTAAATTTCCCTCGGTGACAAAATCTTCACTAATCTTTCCTGCTATTGGCGCCTTTACAATTGTAAACTCTAAATCTAGCTGCGCACGGTCTACATTCGCCGCTGCAGCGTCCACTCTTGCCTCGGCGGCATATAATTGATGTTGTCTCTGATCATACTCTTCCTGGGAAATGGCCCTGGAGTCTTTAAGGTTCTCAACCCTTTCAAATGCAGTTTGTGCCTGGCGTTGCTGTGCTTTAGCCTGTTCAAGTTCTGCCTCCGCTTGCCTCAATGCTATTTTAAATGGGCGTTGGTCGACAACAAAAAGAACATCGCCTTCATTTACCAAATCTCCATCTTTAAACCTCACTTCTTTGATAAAGCCATTCAAGCGGGACCGTATTTCCACTCGCTCCATTGCTTTAAACCTTCCTGTGTATTCGTCCCATTCGGTTACTGCCAGGTGAAGTGGTTTGGCTACTGGCACACTTTGAGGGGGTGGGGGAGTGTCTTGACCCACGCTACTTTCACAGCCTGCCAGGTATAAACCAGCTATTATAGCTGCCAGCAGGAAGACGAGTTGCCTTCTGTGAGTTTTTTTTCCGTTGCTAAATTTGAGTGTTCCTGTTTCCATTGTTGTGTTTGTGATTAACGATGATTAAATTGTTTAGTAAAAAAACTTTGGAATCACGCTTCGTTTGCAAATAACCAATAGTTTGTATTCATTAATATATTTAAATGTATTGATGTATAGTGTTAAAAAAATTCTCTGAAAAAGAGATGTTTATCAAAGGCTATTTACACTGCCTTCTGAATTTTTTTAAGAAGAATACAATCTTAATTTAAATTTCTTAAGGAACTTATACTATTAATACATTTAAATGTTTCAATGTATGCAAGAAATTTTTTATTTTTTTTCAAAAGCATTTTAAATCCTTCAAAAAGGAGATATAATCATCAAGAACTTTTTGGTTGAGCTGGTATCTTACTTTTCTACCTTCTTTTTCAACGGTAATCAGATCAGCATCAGCGAGTTGCTTTACGTGGTGGGAAATAGAAGGTTGGGAAAGATTAATAATTTCAAAGATGTCAGTACATTGGAGGCAATTAGTTTTGTTTTTTAGTTCCTGCAAGATCTGTAACCTGGTGTCATCCGACAATGCCTTGGAAATCTTTTTTGCTTCTTTAATATTCATAGTCTTCCCTGCTTATGTTCAATCAATATATACAAATATATCGATAAAATGGTTTCAAGGAAAAAAAGTTTCAGATCATCGTCCGCATTTGTAATGCGGATGATTGAGAAGGGCGATTGCATCGCCGTGTCTGCCTCTGTACCTCGGAATGCTCTAAAAAACAAAAACTGTTTCAAGCATCCGCCTGGAACTTTTTGTTTTTAGAGCAAGAGATTACGAACATGAAAAAATAAGCTTCTAAATGGAGTAGGAGTAGCTGCTGAATAAAGTTTCAAGTGAAGGAGAAGGTGGTTCCATTTTGGTCGCTGTCGGGGGACAGCGACGGGAAGCACATTAGTTCAGAATATATATACTTCTCATCAATCATAGTGTTCATTCAATCGTTAAAAAATATAGTTTAAGACTTTTTCAATTTTTTAATATCTGCTTCCAATTCTTTTAAGCTGGCTTCCTTCTCAATCGCTTTGTGACGCTGCTTGAACTTCTCGTATTCTTCTCCTGATTTTTCCAATGCCATCTTATGAGAAATTTTTCCTGCGTGGGTAAGCAATTCTCTGCCGTTCAGTTGCAGTATACTATCAAGTCGTGCCATCCAATCTTTCATATACATTGGTGTTTGTTGCTGTGCCATTGTTTCTGCAAATGCCAAATATTGCTCTACCAACAAGCCTAAAAGTTTCATTTCATCTTCATCCAAGTAGTTTTTGGCAATGCTCACTTCCGTTTTTGGCAATGCTCACTTCCGTTTTCTTTATGGAGACTTCCTGCTTTTTATCATAAGACAGCATTCCCATCAAGGGCAAACTGGCGTCCGCTCTCCCGTACACCAATTCTGCAGCAGTTTGCTGGCTGATTGCCCAAAGCAGTTTGTTTTGCAACACTTTAAAAAATTCAATGGTTTTTTCGTTATGCGGGTCATAATCTATACTGGTGGCGTAAATGTCTTTTATTTTTTGGTAGAAGAATTTCTCCGAAAGCCGTATTTCCCGAATACGGTCTTGCAGTTCGTTGAAATAGTTCATTGAGCTGCCCGACTTAAAACGATCATCATTGAGCGTAAAACCTTTAATGATGTATTCTTTTAACCGTTGGGTAGCCCAAATACGAAATTGGGTACCTTGTACCGATTTTACCCGATAACCGACTGAGATAATTACATCTAAATTATAATGATTGGTCAGGTAATTTTTGCCGTCTGCGGCAGTTGTCCGGAAATTCCGGACAACTGAATTTTCGTCTAATTCGCCTTCTTGAAATACATTTCCTATATGCTCGCTAATGGTACGCTTATCTTTACCAAACAAAGTAGCCATCTGCGCTTGGGTTAGCCACACTGTTTCTTCCTGCAAGCGAACATCAATTTTGATGTTGCCGTCTTGGTTTTGATATATCAGGATGTCACTGTTCATTGGCTAAGCTGTTTTTTTATTTTCATTTTCTATTCCCATCATTAGGAATTGATAAAGAAAGGATAGGTATAACAAATAGTGTTCGTTTCATTATTCAATTATTGTAACTACTCAGCTATAACGACAAAATAATATATCGTCATTCCGGAATTTATGGAGTTTTTCACGGAGTAAATATCCGGAATCCCCTGATATGAACTCGGAATCGCTAAATTATTCCAGCACTTCGTAGCGGGGGATTCCCGGTCTACGCTGCGCTTCGCCAGGAAAGACGGTTTTCTACTACTGAGTAGTTACCAATTATTTACACACCTAGGAATAAAAGACATATGGGTGATCTTATGTTTGTTCTCAAAATTATTGTCTCCCAAGCCTGCGTCTAATTCCTGCATAATAAACATTAAAAAATTCTTATATCCAATCATTCTTAAACATTCGCGGTCTATAAATCTGATTTGTTGGATAACGACGGGGGTAAACATGCCTCCTAAAGGGGAAGAAGCATAAGTAACCGCTATGGGCATGGTGGCAAAAACCTCCTCGATAGCCTGCCCCGCCCGCCGATGCGGGGACGTCCTAGCACAGGTTTATCTAAATTAATCAAACTAAGGTTCCAAAGATGCCAGGTGAACGACGGCTCCCGTATTACTCTTTGCTCAAAATATGGCTACCATTTCTCCGAAAGTTCCGATGTTTCCCATTTATTCATCATGAATTGTGTATAATTTTTCCAAGTTGGGGTGAAATACCACATGATTTATTTGTATAAGACGAGAAAAGAAGTTGTGTAACTAATTGGAAACCAATTATGTGTAATTAAAAGCGGTAAGATGGCACGCTTTTCGAGAATATTTGATTTTTAGAACTTGACTATTTTTTATTTTTTTTTAAAGCATTTGGCAGTTTTAGTAAAGTTACAAGTGCATTTTTTAGAGATGAAACAAAATGAAACCTCGATTCATCAATAATTTCATATAAATGAGCGCATTGGCTTCACATGGCTGGTGCTTTTTTATTTAGAAATAAGTATCTAATAAATATCTGTATAACGTCGTTATGGAAAAGAACCAATCTTTAAATGAAGAAAAGGAACAAAAAAATACTAATTTCGATTGCGTCCTTTTAATCGATGATGATGAAATAACCAATTTTATTAACAAAGATATTCTTTCTAATCTTGAAATATCCGAATCAATAGAGACGACAAATAATATTGAAGACGCTCTTTTGTATATAAAAACTTGCTACTTACCCGATAAGGAAGTTAAATCGTTGTTTATTATTTTAGATCTTGTAATGCCCGAAAGCGATGGATTTGACTTTTTAGATGCGCTAAATTTCCAAACAGGAATATTAAAAAATAAGATCGATATAATTATTCTCACCAATTCCCTTGACGCCGTAAATAAAGAAAGAGCGGAAAAGTATAATATTTTAGATTACGTTTTAAAGCCCCTCACGCAAGAGAAAATTAAGCAATCATTACAAAAAAAAGCGGAAAAGCTGAGGACAGAGAAAACTGCTAGTCGTAATTAAATTCCATGCTGGGTACTTCCTTTATCGCCTTTGCCTGGTTCTTTAATTGTATTTGATTTCTCAACTTCATAATGTTATCTATGGCTGCCACTCACTTCTCCGCAGGCACTTCTTTTACGGGATCATTTCCCGGATTTCCCGATTGCGAAGATGGAGGAATTAACCCCTTCAGCCTCATATATACTATTACGTTGCCATAATGTTGTAGGGAATGAAAAACTGAAAAATCAAGAACATTTCCTGCTGGTTGACTGCCGCCCATAAATTTGACCAATGTTTCTTTTCGCTGCTTAGTCATATTTTCTCTGGCATCGGCATTATAATCAAAAGATTCTTGGAGCGCTTCAAGCACCTCCTTTTTAGTAGGAGCTACCTTTGACATTGGGGACGTTTCGCCCTTAGCAATAGCGCACATCTCAAAGTTCGATTCGGCTATGTGAGCTAGTAATTCTCCAAAACTTCTAACCTCCGGTGTGGGTCTGAAAGTATAATATTCTTCCGGCATTTGCTGTGCGGCTTTTATAATTGTGCCTGGAATATAAAGTGCAGCAATATCGACTGAGGCCATAGGCTCCTCAGATAATTGAACTTCCTGTGCCCGCGACACATTGAAAAAAAATGTTGCCAGCAGCAACAAGATGTAGTTTTTTAGTGCATTCATTTAATGTGATTTTAAGGAAGTAAAAGTGATTAGAAATTAACATAAACCACTTGACTTTTGTCAAGAAATCATTTTTTTCCTTATTCTACTTAATGTTTCAGGTTTTACCCCTAAATAAGAGGCGATATGTTGTAATGGTACTCCGAGAATGATATTGGGTGCTTTGTGTATAAGTTTTAGGTATCGTTGCTCGGCACTAAGCGTGGTTAGTTCGGTTATTCTGGTTCTTTCTTCTTCAAATACTTTTTCGAGATACCGTATCGTAAAATCTTTTAAGATATGACTTTCTGCATACAAAGTATCTACATCGTCTCGTTTTACCCTTAAAAGTTCACAATCGGTTACACACTCAATAATTTCATCTGAAATACACCGGTTCACAAAATTATTGTAGGATGTAAAAAATCGTGGGGAATAATTGATATCAGTCGTCACTGCGTCGCCTGATGCATCATAGTAAAAGTTTCTCATAATACCAGAAGCAACAAAATATTGATACTGAGGCACTCGTTTTTCATCTTCTACAATGGTGTTTTTTGAGAATTTGACTGATTCAAAATATTTGAAACAAAGTGTTTTATCATGTTCAGTCATTTCAATAATAGAAGAAACTGTTTCAAATAAAACTTGATACATTTGAATGGAGCTCATCTTTTTACTTTTGCTATAGTAGGTTATAAATTTAAACAATAAACTGGTTTAAATAGCTACTCACATTAAGTAAAAAATGAGGACGACAGGCTGATGTTTTAAACTGAAGTAATTTTTACCAGAAAGCCATATTTGCTGTTTCTTGTAATCGTTTTGGAGGTTGTTTCCAATTGATTCTTAATTTTCACAAAGCTTGCTTAAATGATGAGAAATAGTACAGAAAGTCCTCAATTTTAGCCTGGGACAGTGCGAAGCATACCGCCCATATTCCAAAAGGCCAGGAAGCTCGTCACTCGTCAAAGCCGAGCGACTGCAGAGAATAAATGGTAGAATTTTCCATCAAACTCCCGCTTTCTCTATAGTTTGAAGGGTTTTTTCCAATCCTGTTTTAGCTACCTGTAGCAGATCCTGCTTCCAATACTCTGGATTGTACAGCTCCAGGGAAACGCAGCCTGCAAA
>CAMPJM010000154.1 GCA_946886805.1 uncultured Flammeovirgaceae bacterium
GGAATAGATCTTCACATCAAAAAGAAAGAGATTGTGTCAATAGTAGGGGCTTCGGGCGCAGGAAAAAGTACTTTGCTGCATATTTTAGGTACTCTTGATCGACCTGATTCAGGAGATGTAATCATAAATGGCCAACATTGTCTGGGGTTGAAAAGCAACGATTTGGCAAACTTTAGGAATGCTAATATTGGTTTTATATTTCAATTTCATAATCTTTTGCCAGAGTTTACCGCCTGGGAAAATGTATGCATGCCTGCGTTTATAGGCAAGAGACCTCAAAATGAAATAAAAAAAAGGGCGGATGAATTGATGAAATTGTTGGGGATTCAACATCGAAAGGATCATAAGCCTTCGGAAATGTCGGGCGGCGAACAACAAAGAACCGCAGTTGCAAGAGCACTGATCAACAATCCTGCAATAGTTTTTGCCGATGAACCTAGCGGAAATCTCGATTCAAAAAACGCCGAGGAACTTCACAAGCTGTTTTTTGATTTAAGGGAAGAACTGGGGCATACATTTGTAATTGTCACCCACAATGAAGATCTCGCTGAAATGGCAGACAGAAAATTGGAAATGAAAGATGGTAAGATCTTAATTTAACAATCTATTACTTGAGTTTTCCTATTTCTGAAACCATTTTGCTTACATGTTCCTGAGCTTCAAAAAGACCATCATAAATTGCGGTTATTTTGTGGTTTGCGTCTAATAAATAAGTTATTCTCTTGGTGACACCAATTATGGGCATGCTAGCTTTGTATAATTTTGCTACTGTTCCTTTTGTGTCTGCCAAAAGCTCAAAAGGTAAATTATATTGCGCTTTAAATTTGTGGTGAGTTTCTACTGTATCTTTGCTTATACCTACTATGGTGATGTTTACGCCTTCAAAAACTGAAAATTCATCCCTGAATGAACAAGCTTCTTTTGTGCAAACATTTGTAAAATCCTTTGGGTAGAAATAAACTATGCAGGCTTTTTCAGCAAGATCTTTAGATAATGTAAATGTACCGTTAGTGGAAGGCAATGTGAAATCCGGAGCTTTTGAGCCAATTGATAATGCCATAATTTGTAAATGCTTTATTTGGAATTTGTGAGCAACTAAATTTGTATTAACTTAACAATTGCATAAGTAGTTAATTTTTAATCAGGATAAGTAAAATAATAAGCATTTTTTATTTAATAACCCTGTTAAGAATGAACTTTACTTAGTTATTGGTATTGATTTTATTAATGTAATTATAATTAATTTTACGACTTCGCATTTCTAAGCAAGAATTTAGTATAAAAATATGGATGTAACGGGAAAGCAGATTCTGATTGTAGAAGATGAAGTAAATCTTAGAACTTTATTATCACAAATTCTAAGTCTGGAAGGATTTAAAGTATTATCGATAGGCGATGTTGCCGGAGCCAGAGAAATATTAAGATCAGAGGAGATCCATTTGGTGATTACCGATGTAATGTTGCCTGATTTGAATGGGATGGATTTTACCAAAGAAATAAAATCTAGCTATCCATTGGTGGAGGTAATTGTTTTAACCGCTTTTGGAAATGTAAAGGATGGAGTAAAAGCCATGAAATTAGGTGCTTTTGATTATTTAACGAAGGGCGATGGAGATGAAAAACTTCCGCTAGTGGTAGCAAAAGCAGTAGAAAAGGCAGTCCTTAACAGACAATTATTGGAATTAGAGCATCGGTTGGAGTCTAAATCCAGCTTTGCCAAATTGATCGGAAAGTCTGCTTCCGTCTACAAAATGATTGAGCTGGCAAAAAAAGTTGCGGTGACCGACACAACTGTTCTGTTAATGGGAGAAACTGGTACAGGAAAAGAATTGTTAGCAGAAGCAATCCACCTTGCAAGCAGAAGGCGCAAAGGACCGTTTATAGCCATCAACTGTGCAGCAATACCAAAGGATCTGCAAGAGTCGGAACTCTTTGGGCATAAAAAAGGCTCGTTCACAGGCGCAAATGCAGATAAAAAAGGATATTTTGAAGTAGCAGACAGAGGAACCATATTCTTAGACGAACTTGGGGAGATGAGCGGCGATCTGCAGGCAAAACT
Organism: uncultured Flammeovirgaceae bacterium; assembly: GCA_946886805.1. The sequence continues at coordinate 2,060 of CAMPJM010000154.1, forward strand.
CCTGCGTGCATTGGAAATGCGCGTGATCCACAAGGTAGGTGATACCACGCCTATTCCTATTGATGTCAGGATAATAGCCGCAACCAACAAAGAATTACTTAGTCAGGAAAATAATTTTCGGAAGGATTTATATTATCGTTTAAGTGCTTTTACGATTGATTTACCACCACTAAGAGAGCGAAGGGACGACATAGAATTGCTGGCTTTACATTTCGTAAAGGTAAATGCCGATAAGCTAAACAAATCGATAGAGAAAATTTCATCTGAATTTTTATACCATCTAAAAAATAATGGCTGGCAGGGTAACATCCGGGAGCTGAAAAATGTCATAGAACGGGCCGTTATTCTTGCTGACGATAAAGAACTGACCGCTGAGAATCTACCGGATGAGCTTGTTCAAGGCCAACATAATCCCGGTGGCGTCAATTGTTTGACTGTAGATTTGAAAAGCATTGAGAGAAATCACATACAAAAAGTACTGGAGCTTGTCCAGGGAAATAAATCAGAAGCTGCTAAAAAGTTGGAAATAGGGCTTGCCACACTTTATAGAAAAATAAAAGAGTATGAGCTGGAATAGTAATACAGGCTTGGGTAGTTTTGCGTTGCTGCTTGCCGATTCCCTGCCTTATCGGTAAATTTTAATTCCGGGATCGAGTTCAATTTAATTTTTAATTCCCGGTGTTTTTTAGGGCTAATTTTTTCATGACCGGAGTAGTGTCATCTATAAATACAATATCTATGCGGTTAAAAACGCAAATTGTCTTAGGCTTTTTATTTATTCTTATTCTTACACTAATCCTTTCGGGGATCTTTGTTTACTATCTCAACGGTATTGGTGAAAATTACGAATCGGTTCTAAGAGGTAATTACAGATCGTTAAGAGCCTCCAAAGAATTACTTATTTCAGCTTCTAAAATTGATCAGTTGCTCACGAAAATTAGTGTTGGTAATAATTATAGTACAGCAATTCTCGAAGATATTCTCGAAGCGGAGTTGGAAATTTTCGAGAACAACCTATCGATAAGCAACGATGCCGCAAATGGCTTGGGAGAAGAGCAACTTTTAAGAAACTTAAAGGTAGAATATAAAAACTATGTTGCTGGTATTGACAGGCTGAGCATTGCTGCAGACAAAAGAGCCTATTATTTTACCATTTTACAAAGGCAAAACGAAAACCTCAGACAAGTTATTATCAACTTGATCGAATTGAACCATAGTGAATTAGGAAAGAGGAACGCCGAGGCAACAAATCTTTATTATAATGCGAGAATATATGTTTTTATTTTTACGATAGCCATAATGCTCATAGGTTTTGTGGCTATTTACAGTATTCCTCCAAGAATTTTAAAACCTATTCATGATATCACGCTTCAAATAAAGAGCATGGCTCTGGGCGATTACAAACATCATTTTAATGAAAATGCACCTGGGGAAATAGGAGACCTTAGCAAAGCAGTAAAAATTTTGAATGAAAGGTTGGCTGCCTATGAAGCTTCAAATTTGGCAGAAATAACTGCGCAAAAGCGGCGTATTGAATCTCTGATAAAAAATTTAAACGATGGATTGCTGCTGCTAAACGAGAAGAAAGAAATAATACTTGTCAACACAGCTGCTTGTGAGATTCTGAACATTCCGGAAGACAAATTAATTGGAAAGAACGCCATTGACTTGTCGGTTAGGAGTAACGTGATCAGAGAAGTGCTCCAAACAATAAAGAACACGGAGAAAGATCCTGATTTTGTTCAGGTTGATGAGCTGAAGAACTTTATAAAATTAAATAATGAAGACGGTACGCAGGAGTTTTACACAAAAGAAATCTTGTCGGTCTATGATCATAAGGACCAAAACGAAGCCACATTTTTGGGATACATTATCACTTTAAAAGACATTACCTCTTTTAAAAAATCTGATGAAGCCAAAACAAGCTTTATAGCCACGGTTTCTCACGAGCTAAAAACGCCACTCTCTGCAATGAATATGAGTTTAATGCTGCTCCAGGATCAGAGGTTTGGCTCACTTAACCCCGATCAACAAAAAATTGCTACTTCAATGAAAAGTGAAGTGCAAAGATTGATAAGAATTGTTACCGAATTGCTGGATCTGTCCAAGGTTGAAACTGGAAATATAAATTTAGAGAAAAAAAATATAAGCCCTGATTTTCTAGTAGAATATTCTGTAGCACCGCTTCAAAATTTGCTTGATGAAAAGAAAATAACCCTGGAAAAGACCATTGATCCTTCCATTGAGGTTCTCCATGTGGATGCGGAAAAGATTTCCTGGGTCGTTATAAATCTGCTCAACAACGCCATCCGCTACTCAAAACAAGGCGGAAAGATTAAATTTGATATAGTCAAAAAAAATGATCAAGTGGAATTCTCTTTTGAGGATTTTGGCCCAGGCATAGCAGAAGAAGATCAGAAGAAGATTTTCAATAAGTTTGTTCAGATAAAATCGAATGGTGTAAATAATACCGGCAGTCTTGGACTAGGGCTGGCCATTTCTAAAGAAGTTATAGAGACGCACGAAGGTAAAATTGGGGTGGAAAGTACCCTTGGGATAGGTTCCCGGTTTTATTTTACCATTCCCTCTTGATAAGAAATTCTCCTCCAACCAATTTTAAATAAACATGTTTTTTCTTATCATTTTGAAACGACTTTTATCAAAATGATAAAGACTGAAGGCGAAAGAAATTAAAATAGTCTCTCCAATATCTCCTAAGGCATTCGGGTGCCGAATTCTTTTTCTTGGCACACTTCCTGCACATGTTTGGTATGTCCGTTAAGGATAAGATGCCAATTTTTTAAACTTATTATTTTTTAGCATGGGCATCTAAAATTTTTTTAATGTTATATTTTTTTAACAAGAAATTTTTTCAATTCAAGCGCCAATAATACGGCGCTTTTTTTTTGCCTCATTGGTTCGGGTGAAGCAATATTTTAAACCCCCGCAGGGTGTTAAACAGCTAGATCTAAATAGCTTGGTGGAACGCAAGCGTGGAAACAGCTTAGTAAGAAAACCATGTGTTCAACCCTTTTAGGGTTGGGTTGAGGCCATTTTTAATTTTCTATTCGTGTTAAAGCCCTTCAGGCTTTCGAGGTACCAATTGGTAATTGCAATTGTAGAAAAAGGAACCAAACAAGCTTCTCAGGATGGGTGTGTTTTCAGGGTGCTTTTAAATTGTTAATTGGGAGCCGTGTCGCTTAGACAGGAGAGTGATTTTTTAAATCGCTTTTTCATTTCCATATCAGGTAAGTCTTTAAAATCAATGTGGAATGTTATTAAGCCGGGTGTTTTTTTGATTTCTTACCACTTTTCTGCCTGACCTGTTAAAATCCCGAAGCTGCTGCCTTTTTATTGAATCGTCGTTGTTATAAACTTTTTAAATTGTTAATTGGGAGCTGTGTCGCTTAGACAGGAGAGTGATTTTTTAAATCACTTTTCGTTCCATATAAGTTAATTCTTTAAGATCAATGCGAAATGTTGTCAAGCAGGGTATTTTTTTGATTACTTCCCACTTTTCTGCTTGATCTTGTGTATATCATTTTGACATGGGTGATTCTCAAAATGAGAGGCTTTTTAAGCAGTGGCTTTTATTAAACTTACTTTATAGTATTCAAGTACCTGAATATCAATACAATGAATTTAAATTAAAGGTATTGGTAATCTTTGGCATACTTCATGCAATATGGAGAGTAGATTAAGTGTAAGACTTTTTATTATTTAAATGCCAATTTTTTAATCTTATTATTTTTTTAGCAAGGCATTTCAATTTTTTTAAAAATATTTCAGATTTCATGTTTAATTTAGGTTAAAAAGCACCCTTTTGGTTAGGGGTGCTTTTTTTTGCTACATAGTAGATGGGATTGGGCGTGGATTTCATAAAGCTCACAACCCTGATGGATCAAGCAAGATTGGGGGGAGGTTTGTGTTATTTCAACATTATCTGCTACTAATGATTCGGCTAAAGTCAAATCTACATAGGCCTTCCATAGATGCATTCTACGGAAATTCGACTTTGGCAGAGCCATGCCTTTGGCGTAGTCGAATATTAATTGTTTGCTAATATAAAACGTCCCAAACCAACATTTCCGGTAAATATTGTTGCCAAAAATAAAGCATTGTATTTTCTTGGTTTGCCCCCTCAACTTTTCCGCTTGATCCGCGAAAACTAGGTCACGCTTAGAAATCTCTCTACCATTGTTCAAGGTTCCTGCCGAATGACACGTTTCTTGTTTGTCATTCAGGAAGAAGCTTGTTGAAAACTAGCAGTACCGCTAGAAAGTTGAGGGACATGGCTAACGTTTACCTTGCTGCTATCAGGCAACAAGTTCCCGACTGGATGACACTCCCGAAACTTTTCAGCTTGATCTATTTTTTTTTGCTCTTTTGGCAAACAATGAAACCTTTCTTAGCTGAAGTTTAATTTACCTAACTGCCATTGTGCAATAAGTTCAGCCAACTGGCGGGTGACACTCATTCCTGTCTGTCATTCAGGAGAGCTTGCCCCCGCTTATTGCGGGGAAACCTGTTGGAGGCTAGCAGTTCTGCCAGTGTCGAAGTGCTATTGTTCAATCAACCTCACTGCCATTGTGCAACAAGTCCCGCCAACTGGCGGGTGACAGTGCGGGTTATAGAAAGGGCTACCGTTGTTGTTAGTCCTGAGCAAGGCTTTCGAAAGCCCGCAGTACTGCTAGAGTAGAAAGCGAGATTTAATTTCCCTCACTGCATTGCCCAACAAGTTCCATACTCAATGATATGCATTTCTATTTCATTTAGGAAAGAACTTGTTGGAAATTATCAGTTTTTACTAAGAAGTCTGATCTTTATTTACCTCAAGGTGTAAAGCCCACATCCGCAGTCATAAGCTCTTTCTCAAAATAATAATTGAATCATTTTCGCCAATAAATCAACATTACTTTTATTTGAACACAAAAAAAATTTATTTTGCATGCAGCAATTAATTTAGCTTTCGTTAAATTGAAAGATTGCTAAACGATTAGTCAAAAGAAGGAAATTTAAAGGAAAAGATTATGTCAGGTCATAGTAAATGGTCCACAATAAAAAGGAAAAAAGGAGCTTTAGATGCGAAGCGGGGAAAGATCTTCACTAAAATAATCAAGGAAATAACCATTGCTGCTAAAGAAGGCGGAGGCGATTTGGTAGGAAATCCCAGGTTGCGACTGGCAGTAGCAAATGCAAAGGGGGCAAACATGCCCAAGGATAACATTGAAAGAGCCATAAAAAAAGGTTCTGGGGCGGATGCCACGGTCTATATAGAGACCACCTACGAGGGCTACGCTTCTCATGGAGTGGCAGTTTACATAGAATGTACAACTGATAATTTAAATAGGACAGTAGCAGATATAAGAGCTGCCTTCAATAAATATGGTGGTAGTCTTGGTACAAATGGCTCCCTCGAATTTATCTTTGACAGAAAAGGTGTTTTCAATATAGTAGCACCTGAAGGGATTGACGAAGATGAATTTACCCTTGAATTAATTGATGCCGGAGCTGAAGATGTAGAATTTGAAGAGGAATATATACATGTTACCTGTGCAATGGAAGATTTTGGACAACTTCAAAAGAAGTTGGAAGATATGGAAATTGAAACGGAAGCAGCACAACTTCAAAGAATTCCAAACACGATGGTGAAATTAGACGATGAGGCACTCCAAAAAGTGATGAAATTAATAGATGTATTAGAAGACAATGACGATGTTCAAAAGGTCTATCATAATATCGATATTTCTGAAGAGCAATATGAGCTAATTTAAATAGAGGTTCAATTGCGATATATTTTAGGAGGTTAGCAGCCTCCTTTTCTTGTTGTAATAATAGAGCTGAAAAACTGGTGTACCTGCATTTTAGGGTCGATAGCAAAAAAACAAAATTAAACCGATAGGCCTTTTACCTTTGCTGCTTAAATCGTATTCATCAAAAGCGTCATACATCTTCCAAAATAGAGGATCCTGATACATCAACTATAAAAATGAATCAAAATCAACTAAAAACACTTCAGGAAGCTTTGAATTTTTCTCCTGATAACGTTCCACTTCGAAACCATATTGCTGAACTACTTTTTCAGCAACAGTCTTTTGGTGAGGCTGAGGGGCATTTTAAAATAGTTTTAAAGGCGCAGCCCGATAATTTGGAAGCTAAATATTATTTGGCTGCTTGTTTTTATGGTCTTAAAAAATATTCTTCTGCAATCATTATCCTCGAGGAATTGCTTGAGGAACAACCAAAATCTGTGCGGCTAATGCTGCTCTACAGCAAGTCTTTATTGGAAGAAGGTGCAACAAGACAGGCAATGGAAATATACCAGGAGGTGCTGATGCTTGATCCTGGTGCAAAAGACGAAGAACTTGAAAAACGATTGAAGCAACCAGCACAGGCTGAAGCTGTGCAA
>CAMPJM010000155.1 GCA_946886805.1 uncultured Flammeovirgaceae bacterium
AACTCCCTCGGGTGCAAAACTTCAACGGCAAAATAGCAGAACCCTCTCCTACTAAAAATATCCTGCATCTGCTCTATAAAAAAACAAGTATCAGCTTCGGTAGGCTTTTTTGGGAAAAAAGCCATTACTTCATCATCGTTATTTATTTGGGACATTTGAGGGATATCATTTTTGTTCCAGGTTCTGAATCCTAACCGATCTGAAGTAAAGATGTATTTGTTCATATTAATAAGTGCCTGCCCGAAAAACACGTACCGAAATCTAATATCTAAATTGTTTTCTTTAAATTTTCTTTTTTGACTTTTCAGCAAGCTTATTTAGGGGGTAAAAGTAAGGTTAATTCACTTTTATCCCCCAAACCAAACTAATAGTCCAACTTCATGAGGTAATTATAATTGTGCTTTATGCTCTTAATCGGATTTTCAGCATATTCCTCCTGCTCGACAAAGAAATACTTCATCCCCGATTTCTTTGCATTCTGCATCATTTTTTTAATATCTATTTGGCCCTTTCCAAATTCGGTACTTTCGGGATGCTCCTTTTTCATGTCTTTCAAATGCCATAAAGGGAATCTTCCCGGATATTTTTCAAAGTAATCCAATGGATCATTTCCTGTTACTATCACCCAACCCAGATCGAGTTCCATCAAAACTATTTCAGGGTCTGATTCTTCCAACAAAATATCATATAAAACTTTGCCATCCACTTTGTCGAATTCATAGTCATGGTTATGATACCCGAATTTAAGGCCTGCCTTTTTGCAGTCTTCAGCTGCTTTGGTAAAAGTATCAGCTACTTTTTTGTAATTATCAATCGTTTGCCCTTGTGAGGGAAGCGATGAACATACCAGGTATTCCTGGCCAACTTCGGCCGCTTGGTCCACAGACTTTTGCCAGTCTTTATCTATATGAACATGGCCACTTCGCATAGTCATATCCAAATCATCGCAAATAATCTTTACTTCTTTGGGAGATAAGCCATAATAGTTTCCTTTGGCACTTCTGGCCGACTCCAATTCCTTATAGCCAATGTCTGCTAAAATTTTTAAAGTTCCCTTCGCATCTTGCAGCATAGCATCTTTTACTGTGTATAATTGAAGCCCTACATTTTTGACCTTTGCACCAAAGCCCAAATAGGGAAGCATTAAAGCTCCTAAAGCTATGCCCCCAGAAGTCATTAGAAATTCTCTCCTCGATTTCATTTAATTGCGTTTATATTTAAAATATATTTAATGAAAATTACAAAAAATCAATATAACTTGGGGCAACATTTAAAACTAATTACCGGACATTTATTTCAGTTCGACATTATAATTCTTTTAACTCTTCGATTAACCTATGCACCTTACGAGTAAGCCTTACCCTTTAAAAAGTATATTTTCTTTTGTCCTGACCCTCAGCTTTTTTTGCACACTTCCCCAAATAGTAACAGCACAGGAGGGGCAAGAATTTTACCAGCTTAAAGTTTATCATTTGAAGGATTCTGATCAAAAAAAGCGGCTTGAGCATTATTTGGAACACGCCTACTTACCTGCCTTACATCGTGCAGGTATAAACATGGTAGGGGTATTTTATCCTTCGTCTTCTGGCGAGGAGACGGAAAATGGCAATAATGATTCGCTTTTATATGTTTTAATACCTTTTTCCTCGCTCAACCAATTTGTGGCAATAGATGATTTGATTTTAAAGGATAGTGAATATAAAGAGACGGCCAAAAATTATCTCGAAGCAGCTTTTGATAAGCCTCCTTATGCCCGATATGAATCTATTTTAATGGAGGCATTCAGTGGAATGCCAACTTTACAAGCACCTAATCTGATGGGGAAAAAATCAGGAAGGATATTTGAATTAAGAAGTTATGAGGCAGCAACAGAAATGTTGCACTTAAATAAAGTAAAAATGTTTAACGACGGTGAAATAGAGATCTTTAAACGCCTCGGATTTAATGCAATATTTTATGCACGTGTTCTTGCCGGAAGTAAATTGCCAAACCTCATGTATATGACTAGCTTTGAAAACATGGACTCGAGAGAAGCGCACTGGAAAGCCTTCGGCGAAGATCCGGGATGGGTAAACCTTTCTGCCGATCCCCAATATGAGAACAATTTTCTTAAAGCGGATATTTACCTACTCCATTCCACAACTTATTCCGACATTTAATAACTACAGAAAACTGCTTAAGTTAATAATAACTCAAGTTTCGCAATATCCATTTTGTCACCCCGAATGCTTTCGGGGCTTCAAAAGGCAAAAATTGTGACAAAACTACATCCTACCTTTCATTAACCCCCGTACGGGGGCTAATCACATTTGACCCGCCAGCTGGCGGGTCTGGCGCAGAAGTTTTTTAAAATTTCAAATCAACCAAATTCTTTGCTGTTCATATTTTATAGCTTTGCGTTCTTTGCAGTTTTTCTTAATTAATCTTTGCGTGAGGTCTTTTTGTTCTGGTTTGTCCGCGTCTGGTACTTGAAATCAGATTACTTCATCTTTTATTTCATGTGATTGCCTTATTACATGGTCCAAATCCCCTACTCTGAACCATTTATACCCATAAGCTTTTAAGTGAACGCTATGTGAGCCATCTTTTTCCCTTTCATTTTTTTCATTTTCCAATAAATTTATCCACCATTTCTCATCAGCCTTGATTTTGACTTTAACCTCATGTGGCTTCATATCAAAATTATGAATGACAACCAAAAAATTATGCCGCCAAGAGTAACAAATGGTGAGTATATGAGGGTTGTCTGTTTTTACTATTTCCCAATCGCCCCAACCAATCTCCAGGCATTCCTTCCTTATTCTAATCATTGCTGTTATCCAATTTAGCAATGAATCCGGATCGCGCTTTTGAGCCTCTACATTTATTTCATTATAGTTATAGGGCCCTTTTTTTATCACAGGGTTAATTAGTTTATCGGCAATGGAAAAGCCAGCTTGGTAGTCCTGCGACCACTGCATTGGCGTTCTTACCGCCTCTCGCTCTTTGAGGTTAAGGTTATCGCCCATTCCAATTTCTTCTCCATAGTAAAGCACCGGCGTTCCCGGTAGGGAAAAAAGCATGCTATAGGCAAGTTGAAGCTGAAGTTTGTTCCCTAACATTGGAGCAAGTCGTCTCCTAATACCCCTGTTGTAGAGTTTCATCGAATCTTCCGGACCAAATTTGTCGAATACTACTTTACTTTGCTCTTTTTCAAGCCTTCCAAGGTCTAACTCGTCGTGGTTTCTTAAGAAATGTGCCCACTGCGCAGTGGGAAAAATTTCCTTTGTTTTTTCCAGCGCATCGGACAAAGGGGCTACATCGCCAGACGCAAGGGCATAAAAAAGATGCTGATTTACAAAGAAGTTAAACATCATGTGCATGCCATCACCTTCATCCCCAAAATATTTTTTTGAATCCTCTGGCAAAATGTTGGCCTCACCCAGCAATATTGCATCACCTTTTCGCCATTGCAAAAATCTTCTCATCTCAGCGAGGTAATCATAAATAATTTTATGGCTTTCGTTCCCCGGAGCAGGTGTTTCCAATACAAAAGGCACAGCATCTAACCTAAATCCAGCGACGCCAAGTTGCACCCAAAATCCTATTATCCGTCTTAGCTCATCCCTGACTTTAGGATTCTCCATATTTAGATCGGGTTGAAAATCATAGAACCTATGATAATAATATTCGCCTGCCTTTTCATCATAAGTCCAAGTTTCACTTTGGATGCCCGGAAAAACCATCCCTTCATTCCAGTCAGAAGGCTTTTTTTTTGACCAGACATAATAATCTCTATATTTTGACTTCTTATCCTTCCTTGCCTTTTTAAACCATGGATGTTGGTCTGATGTGTGGTTTAGTACCAAATCTATTATTACTTTTATGCCCCTCTTATGAGCATGGTGCATAAATTCGACGAAATCGCCACTGGAGCCATGTCTCTCATCAATCCCATAATAATCAGCGATATCATAGCCATTGTCTTTGTTTGGAGAGGGTTGAAATGGAGCAAGCCAGATAGCGTCTATTCCGAGAGAATGTAGATAATCGAGACGCCGCATCAAACCCTCAAAATCCCCGATGCCGTCTCCGTTGACGTCCATAAATGTCTCAATATCCAGGTTGTATATAACCGCATTTTTATACCAAAGATCTTCTATCATATTGATCGATATTTAAGATGAAACTTCCTGATGAGCTTATAAAGCAGGGAATAAATGAAATACATTGCGTTCCTTAAGCAATAAGAAATATGTACAAGAATTCAGGTGCAATTGTTTTAAAAGGATGGGATTGCCGCAGTCGACGGTATCGGATCTCCCGCTGTGTTTGGATCAGGATTAGCTGGAAGAGCTGGGGCCAAGGGACTGGCATTGCAGCTGCTAAGGGAATGATGATAAGAAAGTTTAATCCATAGACCCGCTGATCTGCGGCAACTGTGGAGTTGGCCGGCTCCTTACCATAGCATCAACTCCAGGAGAAAACAGAGTGGGGAAAATATCTACCTTATCGAAAGCCTCTGTTCGCCACTGTGTTTGTCCCCTAATTGTTTAATTTGTCTTCAATATTCAAGCTGCCTGATAAGATTTACTTCTTTATCCCATAAGGTAATGACTCCCTGAGAACTTGTTGTAATAATTTTGCTGCCATCAGAATTCCAGTCTATACCCCACAGATAATCATCCGAGGATTCTGATTGATTAATCAATTTACCATCTTCATCCCAAATTCTTAGCGCATCGTTAGCACTAGCTTGCCATTTCCCATCTGGGCTCCATCTAATATTTCTGTATTCTGCTACACTTCCTTTGGTTTCTAATAATTTTTCACCGGCTATATTCCAAAATTGAATAAGTTTATTTTCAGCATCTTCGAATTCACCATAATCACCTACTGCAAAGTAATCACCAGATTTGTGCCACTCTACGCATAGAAGAAACACTTCTACCCTATGCGGATGGAAGATCCTGATTGTGTCACCCAAATGACTAAAAAATCCCAATCCTGGATCCCACAGCAGTCAATATATTTTTTGTAGGATGCCAATCTATACCAGCCACTGTTTTCGGATCAGCAAGAAATCGAGATAATCTTTTTCCAGTTGAATCAAAAATTGATATTTCACCTTCAAATTCAGACACAGCTAACAGTTCTCCATTATGGTTCCAATCGAGTCCCCTTAAGCTACTTTCCAGACCTTCAAGTTCAATCCATTTATTTTTGTCCAAATCAAGAATTTTGGCCTTATAACTTGTGCTTTGCGTTATAATTGCCAATTTATTTTGGTGTGGATGCCATTTCAGTCTGCTTAAAATAACGTCCTTAACCGGATATGACCTTAAGAGTTCAAACGTCTTTCCATCGAATAATTTTAAATCACCTTGACTACCACCGATGGCAATGTATTCATCATTTGGACTCCAAGCTACTGTCCACAATGTTTCGTTCCCCTGGGAAAAAGCTTCTAACGTAACAATCGCAAGAACTACTATGAAAATGTATTTCATGGCTGCTTATTATTTTCAATTATATTACCTACACGGTGTTATGGGCTCGCTGGCTATCTATTCCTCGTTAACGTGCTGGAGCACTTTTCTAATCAGTTTATCGGATAGCCTAAAATTAGTTTGCGTAATCCTTTCTATAATGGGTTTTACCGAATCAATGATGCCCCTCTTTTTTGCAGTCACTAATATGCCTAGCGACCCAGAAATTGCTATGCCCAATTCTTTGGCGACTCTCCTTCCTTTTGATTCATCAATAATTAGTAGAGATCCCTTATATTCTACCGCTAAGGAAATAGAAGTCGCCTCACCTGGGTCCAAAAATCCTTGCAATCCAAAATGAAGGTTTGTCGATGGGTTTATAATTTGAATCCATTTGGGAATCGCTCTTTTAAATTCTTTAGAAACGGTTTCCGTTATTATTATCTCTCCGAAAACCTTTCGCAATAATTCAAGTTCGCCAATTTTATAAAAAAGGATCAAGCAGCTGGTATCAGAGACTATAATCTTCTGCATTCTTTATATCTTCATCAAGTTCATCTGGAGAATAATTAAAAAATGAAACACCATAATCAGCTAGCAGTTCCATAAAAGTCTCTTTTGAATAACCTGCCAATTCAGCCGCCTGGCCCAAAGTAAGCTTTCCCAATTCATATAATTTGGATGCTAAAACCATTTTAGCTTCTTTGTCATCCAAATCTATAGTGCCTGGCAAATTTATTGTTAACGTTCTCATAGGCCTAAGGTAATCATTTATTATCAAACGTTAATTGTAGTTCTGCGGTTCTTTGCTTGCCCATAACGTTTCAGCTAAGCAAAGTTATGGGCTTTTCGGACCTTTCCTGGCCGCCTGTGACAAAGGTGGCCACGAAGAACTAATCATTCGGAAGCCACTTTCCGCCTCATGTTTTCTTAGATGTTATGTGTGGCTTTTAATTTATTTCAGTTGTCTTAATTGAGCTTACGTTGCCGTCTCCATAGTCGTCTATGGAAATAAGAGTTCCATTTTTGTCGTAGTTTTTCCATTCACCACTCCAAAGCCCTTTCTTAAACTGTCCTTCGCTTTTAACCCGGCCATCTTCATAAATACCTTGCTATCCCACTATATTCTCCGTCAATTTTTTCTGGCAACTTCCCCATTACCTGTCCATTTGGAAAATATTCTATTGCAAAGAATACTTTGTCGTTTCTGGCTTTGTTTTGTGCAACCACATTCCCAATGGAATCTTTAAATATTTTAGTTATCACGCTGTCCCTGCGATTAACAAAATATTCGACAGTATAAAAATCAGTCCGGCCAACATGTTCAGAATATGTCGTGTCGCTTGTTCTACGTAAGTGATCAATTATTTTTGCGTCAAATTTGATTACTTCTATATCTGACTTATTTGTTTGTCCACATGACACAATGATTATGAGTAGTCCAAATATTGTTAGTATTTTCATTGTTGTCTCTTGAAATTACAAATAGCGTTGGTGTAGTATCCGTGCCGGGTTAAAGGCACTTCACTTTCTGTAAGCACTAAAGATAATAAAAAGAAGAAGACTTTCCATCACCACTTCAACCAGCATGGATACTACACAATCTTACCAGCTGGCATTCCTTTCAATTCATAATTAGTACTTCTTCCTCCTGCTGCTTCTTTTTGTAATATTCCCTTTTCAATCAGGTCGTTAATATCACGAACAGCCGAATCTTTAGAACACTTTGCAATTTTCGCCCATTTTGAAGATGTTAATTTTCCATCAAATCCATCCATTAACTTATTCAACAGTTTTTTCTGCCGGTCATTTATAGCGGTATTAATGTATTTTTGCCAAAAATCTGCTTTAAACAACACTTTTGTTAATACAGTATCTGTCGATTCAAGGGCATTAATCAAGCAACTTACAAACCAGGTAATCCAATTTGTTATATCTATATTACCCTTTTGTGTCTTTTCCAGAAGTTCATAATATTGTTTTCGCTCAATTCTAATTTGGGCAGACATACTGTAGAATCGCTGGTTACTTTTATCTGATTGTGCAAGGAGCATATCTGTCAATGCTCTTGCTATCCTACCGTTTCCATCGTCGAAAGGGTGAATTGTAACAAACCACAGATGTGCAACCGCTGCTTTAATTACTAAATCAATTGTTTTGTTATCATTGAACCAAGCTAAAAATTGGTTCATTTCTTTTTCTAATAATTCGGAATCAGGTGCTTGAAAATGCACTTTCTCTTTTCCCATTGCTCCCGAAACCACTTGCATAGGTCCTGTTGTATCTTTTCTCCAATCAGCAACCGTAATCTTGTACATCCCACTTCTACCTGTTGGAAACAAAGCAGCATGCCAATCAAATAATCTATCTGCCGTTAATGGTTCAAAGCAGTTTTGTGTTGCATCAAGCATCATTTCAACTACCCCTTCTACATTCCTGTCGGGTTCTACAGAACCCGCGACTTCCATCCCTAATCTACGTGCAATTGAAGAACGTACTTGGTCAGGATTTAGGAATTCGCCCTCAATTTCTGATGATTTTACAACATCAAGTGTTAATGTATCAAGAAAAGCTTCGTTTCTCAAATCAAAGCCCAATGTTTCCATCTTTCCAAAAAGTCGACCTTGCTGGTTTCTAGCCTCACTTAACAAACTAACAAAATCGTCACTATTCCAGGTAAACTCAGGCCAATTGACTTGTTGATGTATAAAAGCTTTCATTCGATGCATATTTTGCAACGAAAGTAGTCTATATTCGGCGCAAATCAAAATCAATCGTTGCTTATTTTGCATTGATTAAGGTGATTATTCGTTGCGGGGTCGTTTTCCTTTCTTGCTAGTAAACGTTTAGCAAACTAGGTGTTGGGCATTTTAATACATATCTATTTCCCGCTGCTGTTGAGATTATGAATGGCCGTGATGCCTGAATTTACAAATTTAGCCCAATAACCTGTTTGCGTTGTGTGTGCCCAG
>CAMPJM010000156.1 GCA_946886805.1 uncultured Flammeovirgaceae bacterium
ATACTAAACTTTAGAAGGGGCCAGTAGTCGCCCGCGTCAGTAATCCTAAAATATTCAAGTCTGGTGCACAATGACTCGCTTCGATACTACTTCACAATAAAGTGAAAGATTTTTTTGTTTACTACAGTATCTTTGTGGTTTAACTTATTCGTCGGAGTTCGGATAAAAAAACAAAGTAGCCGACCGCATTTACGTATTTACCAAGACAACTAATCTTTTAGCTCTAAAAAATGGACAAAAAAATAGACTTAGAAATGCAATACCTGTGCATCATATTTTTCGTTACTTTTGTGCGTCCATGAATTCATTTGCATCCATATCATTCATATTTATTTTCCTAGTCAAAGGAATGTTTCCTGGTATAGACTTGGGTTGTGAATTACAAAAACTTCCCAACCTACTTGACCACTACCAAGAGCATAAAACCTGCAACGACAATTCTTTTTTGATATTTTTAGTAAATGACTATATAAATCTTGCCGGTGATGCTGAGCAACCTCACCATGATGATACCGACCATGAAGAGCTTCCTTTCCATGGAAATCATCAATGTTGTCACGCTTCTACTTTTTACGCATCTGACGGGCATTTCTCAATAACAGCCTTCGAATATGCCTTTCAAGCTGAGTTCGATTCTTATAAACCACCTCATTCTTCAGAATTTCTCGATTCCCCACTCCGGCCCCCACAGGTTTAATTCAACTGCAAACATGGGATAGGTCTGCCTATCCGGTCTTTTTTATTTGTTGAATTAAACTCATTTTCATGATCAATAATATCATTGCTTTTTCGATAAAGAATAAGCTACTTATAGGTTTATTTACCATTGCCCTCATTGTAGGAGGTATCTGGAGCATGACCAAGGTGCCCCTGGATGCCATTCCGGATATTACCAATAATCAGGTACAGGTTATTACGCAAGCACCCAATCTTGGCACAGAAGACATCGAGCAATTTGTAACATATCCTGTTGAAATTGCTATGGCCAATCTTCCGGGAGTTGTAGAAATTCGTTCAACCTCCAGGTTTGGCTTGTCAGTAGTAACCATAGTTTTTGAGGAAGATATGGGCACCTTTCTTCCCCGCCAGCTTGTATCCGAAAAACTGGTTCAGGTGCGGGAGGAAATTCCGGAAGGTTTTGGAGAACTGTCGATAGGTCCAATTGCAACCGGCCTTGGCGAGATATACCAATATACGCTAACAGTAGCGCCAGAATATCAGGACCAGTATAACGCTATGGAACTGCGCTCCATGCAAGACTGGATTGTCCGCAGACAAATGGCTATGGTCCCGGGAGTCGTCGAAGTCAACGCATTTGGTGGCAATATTAAGCAGTATGAAGTGGCAATTGACCCTGATGAACTCAAAGCCATCGATCTGACTATTACAGATGTTTTTGAGGCGCTTGAACTGAATAACCAGAATACTGGAGGCGCTTATATCGAAAAAAACCACATGGCCAACTTCATCCGTGGCGAAGGATTAGCTCGGAGCACAGAAGATATTGAAAATATAGTTGTGAAAACAGCAGAAGGTATTCCTATCCGCATCAAAGATGTAGCTAATGTACAGTTTGGAAATGCTGTTCGATATGGCGCTTTTACCAAAGATGGTCAAGGAGAAGCAGTGGGAGGCATAATCATGATGCTCAAAGGTGCAAATTCTAACGACGTAATCGTAAATGTGAAGGAGCGGATAGCACAGATTCAAGAATCCCTACCTGAAGGCGTCAGCATCCAACCGTTTCTTGACCGCAGCGAACTAATTGAAAGAACCACCAGCACAATATCGGGCAACTTGATAGAAGGTGCATTGATAGTAATTTTTGTTTTGGTTTTCCTTCTGGGAAATTGGCGGGGTGGTCTTATTGTGGCTTCCACCATACCGCTATCCCTGCTCTTTGCCTTCATATTGATGTATGTCTTTGATGTTTGGGCAAATCTGATGAGTTTGGGGGCTATT
The DNA here is from genome assembly GCA_946886805.1 of uncultured Flammeovirgaceae bacterium. Next base: position 1,963 of record CAMPJM010000156.1, read on the forward strand.
GATTTCGGGATTATTGTTGACGGCGCGGTAATCGTGGTTGAAGGTACAGTATTCTTCCTCTATCAGCGAATGTTGAAAGGGAAAGAAATAGATGCCAAAGAGCGTGATGAAACCACCTATAAAGCTTCCAGTAAAATGATGAATGCTGCCTTTTTCGGGCAATTGATCATTCTTATCGTTTTCATACCCATCTTGTTCCTGGAGGGTGTGGAAGGAAAAATGTTCAAACCAATGGCGCTGACCTTTATGTTTGCCATGATGGGCGCCATGGTACTTTGCCTCACTTATGTCCCCATGATTTCAAGTCTTTTTATCCGCATCCCCAAAACAAAGAAAAAATCATGGGGCGACAAGGTGGTCATTTGGGTGGAAGATAAATATGAAAAAGCACTGGGTGGGGTTCTTAAAAGAACTGCAATTATTATCGGTTCTTCAATTATCCTTTTTGCCCTTGCTGTTTTCACCTTTACAAGAATGGGAGGAGAATTCATCCCTCAACTCGATGAGGGGGACATTGCTTTTCACGTTATCCTAAAACCGGGAAGTTCCTTGTCAGAAGGAATAGAGACTTCTACACAGATAGAACGAATCCTTTTGGAGAATTTCCCAGAGGTGGAACATGCCATGACCCGCTTTGGAGTGGCCGATGTACCAACAGACCCCATGCCTATGGATATTGGCGATTGCTTTGTCATTCTCAAGCCCAAAAGTGAATGGGTTTCCGCCGCGTCTAAGGAAGAACTGATCGCCAAAATGAAGGAAAAACTGAGCATCATTCCCGGCGTAAATTATGAATTTACCCAGCCCATTGAGATGCGGTTCAATGAATTGATCTCAGGAGTTCGGGAGGACATTGCGGTGAAACTTTACGGAGATGACCTGCAGGTTTTGGCAGATAAGGCCGAAGAAATGGGCGAGATCATTTCCTCGGTAGAAGGTGTTGCCGATATGAAAGTGGAAGCAACTACTGGAATGCCGCAAATGACCATCCATTATGAAAGAGGGGAACTGGCACAATATGGCCTCAACATCAACGATGTCAACAAGACGATTGAAACTGCTTTCGCCGGTGGCAAAGCAGGGGTTATATTTGAAGGGGAAAGACGTTTTGACCTGGTGGTGCGGCTGGATTCGGCTCACCGCACCAATATAGAGGATGTGAAAAACCTTTACATCAATACTCCTAACGGTGCACAGGTCCCTTTAAAAGAGGTGGCCAATATCAGCTATGAACCGGGTCCGATGCAGATCAGCCGGGACAATACCAATCGAAGGACCTATGTAGGGATCAATGTCCGGGGACGCGATATTAAATCACTGGTCGAGGAAATTCAGCAAAAGCTAAATGCAGAATTGGATTTACCTCCAGGGTATTACATCCGGTACGGAGGTGCCTTTGAAAACCTTGAAAGAGCAACCAGTACCCTTCAGGTCGTAGTCCCTGTAGCGCTCGCGTTAATCTTTCTCCTGATCTTTTTTGCTCTGCGCTCTTTTAAGCAAACAATCATGATATACTTTGCAATTCCTATGGCAGCCATTGGTGGAGTGTTTTCACTTTGGCTTAGGGATATGCCTTTTAGTATTTCGGCCGGGGTTGGCTTTATAGTACTTTTTGGCGTAGCTGTACTAAACGGCCTTGTGCTTATTAGTGGCTGGAATGAACTAAAAGAAGAAGGCGTATCAGATATAGGTGAGCGCATAAGGCAAGGAGCCAGACGAAGGATAAGACCGATTATGTTGACAGCACTTACAGATATTTTCGGCTTTTTACCCATGGCAATTTCTACTTCTGCGGGAGCTGAGGTTCAACAACCATTGGCAACTGTGGTTATCGGGGGTATGGTCACTTCTACCCTGCTGACGCTTTTTGTTTTGCCCATTCTCTACCGCTGGACAGAAACCCGGTCTTTCCGCCCAGCGTTGAGAAAAGGCGTGGTTACTATAATGGCGTTTGGCCTCTGCGTTTTCGCTTCAACGCCATCACGGGCGCAGCAAGCAGATAGCTTGCCAATCATTACCATGGATGAAGCAGTGAACAAAGCCATAGCAAATTATCCCAAACTAAAATCTGCAAGATTAAAAATAGAGCAACAGGAAGCCCTTAAAAAAACAGCCTGGGACTTGGGCAATACGCAAATATTTACCGGAGGCGAAGAGCTCGGTGGAAATAACGGAGGTGTTTATACCACCATAGGGATACAACAACAAAACATCGATATCTTCGGCATAGCCCCTGGGCTTAACGTGCAAAATCAAAAAGTGGCATTGGCCGAAGCTGCCTTTAATCTAAATGAGCTGCAACTCCGTCAACACGTAAAAGAAGCTTACGCTGCAGCCTATATTGCTAAAAGCAATCTCAAACTTTACCAACGGTTGGATTCTGTTTACCAAGACTTTCAGAGGGCGGCGCAGATACGCTATGAGGTAGAGGAAACTTCAAAACTTGCTTTTTTGGCAGCCAGCAATCAAGTGAAACAGATTGTACTACAGATGGAACAAGCTGAATATGACTATGCAGGAGCCTTAACCAGGCTCAACTTATGGTTGGTGAGCGACACGCTGTACACCGTTTCTTCTTCGGGACAGGAATCACTGACACGTCCGCTTATCCTTATGGATTCTATAGCCAAACACCCGCTGTTACAAATAGCGGAACAAAAAGTGAAGGTGGCAGATGCGGAGAAACGTGCTGCTACTGCAGACCTGCTTCCAAAACTAAATGCACAATACGGGGCACAGGAAATAGCAGGACAATCTGGTTTTTATCAATATCAAGTGGGCATTTCCATTCCTTTGTTCTTTTTGCCACAACAAGGTCGGATACAGTCCGCAAACATTCAACGTCAGATAGCCGAGCAGGAATACAGGCAAACGCAATTTGAGGTCCGGGCAGGATATCGATCATTACTCCAGGAATATCATAAGTGGCAGGCATCATGGCAGTTTTATGAAGACGAAGCCTTGCCATTGGCACGGGAACAGAGACAGGGAGCTGTGCTTGCGTACAAAGAAGGGGCAATTGACTACGTTTCCTTCATTCAAAATTTAAAAGAAACAGTTCAGGTAGAGGTGGATGCCCAGGAAGCGCTGAATCAGTACCTGGAAACCAAATTTCAATTGGAATACTATCTCAATTCATCCAACAAATAAAAAATATCAAAATGAAATTCAATATAAATCTTATTTTCAGTCTTTTCATAACTATTGGTTTAATGACTGCCTGCGGCGAAATACAAGAACATTCGGAAGGTGACAGCCATGGGGACGAAGAAGAAGCTGGCCACGATGAACATGAAGGAGAAGGAGAAAGCGTACATTTTTCTTCTGCCCAATTCGAAGCAATGGATATGAAGGTGGATACTCTTACTAAAAGAAATATCTCCACTGTGGTGCAGGCCAATGGCCAACTGGAAGTGCCCCCTCAAAATGAGGCCACGGTAACCGCAATACTGGGGGCGAATATAACTTCCATTGAAGTCATCGAAGGAGAAGAAGTAAAGAAAGGCCAGGTGTTGGCATATCTCTCCCATCCCAACCTTACGCAGATGCAAAGTGACTATTTGGAAGCATATAACCGCTTGCAATTCCTGGAGCAGGAGTTTCAGCGGCAGCAAAGGCTGTATGAAGCAGAAGTTGGCTCGGGGAAAACTTTCCAACAAACTCAACGGGACTTCCGGTCTGCAAAAGGTACTGTAGAAAGCCTGGAATCACAATTGCGACAATTAGGTGTAAACCCTTCCCGTATCCGCAAAGGAAATTTTTACGACCGGGTGCCGCTTGTTAGTCCTATAAATGGATCTATAGTAAGTGTAGAAGTGAAAACAGGCCAATATGTTCAACCTGAGAAAGACCTTTTTGAAATAGTGAACACCGATCATATCCATGCCGATCTGATGGTATTTGAAACAGACGTGTACAGAGTAAGCGAAGGCCAAATGGTAAGGTTTACGGTAGAGACTTTACCGGATCAGGAGTTGTTCGCTGAGATATACTCTGTAGGAAAAAAGTTTGAGCAGGATCCGAAGGCAGTGCATGTACATGCAGAGATTAAAAACAAAACAGGAAGATTGATTCCCGGCATGTACATAAAAGGCCAGATACTTACTGATAGCACACAAAGCTATGCACTGCCGGAAAGTGCTATTACTCGCGAAGGAGATAGACACATTGCCTTTCTTGCTGAAAAGGAAAACGATGGAGAGAAAGAAAATTGGATGTTCACCCCAATAGAGGTAAGAACAGGTACTGCAAGTAACGGATGGGTAGCGGTGAAACTTCTTCAGGAACTTCCCGCCGGAACATTGTTTGCTATGAACAATGCCTATTACCTGATCGCCGAAATGAAGAAGAGCGAAGCTGGCCATAGCCATTAATCAGTATAGTTCCTGATAGGGATCATTAAACCGACCCTGTCAGGAATTTGTAAAAAAGGGATTGAAAAAGCATCTAAATAATGGCAATGTAGTTAACACTGTAAAAAGAATGACTATGATACAAATACTGGAACAAACCGAAGCTAAGGTCATTGCTACAAAAGCAACAGAAAAATTAACGGAAGAAGATTATGATAAACTGTTGCCGCTGTTAAACAATATGCTAAGACAGCATGAAAAGATCCGCTGGTATTTCGAAATGGAAAATTTTGATGGCTGGGAGCTGAAAGCTTTTTGGGAAGATTTAAAGTTTGATGCCAGCCATGCCAATGATTTTGACAAAGTGGCCATGGTGGGCGAGAAGAAATGGGAAGAAGGGATGACGGATCTGATGAAGCCGTTTACTTCTGCTGAAGTGAAATATTTTGATATATCCAAAAAAGACGAGGCGTTACAATGGATAAAAAATAAATAAACCAATGACAGAAAAAAAAGACAACAGCCTCCGAACCGCCTTTTTCCTGAACCTTACTTTTACTGTTCTTGAAGTAATTGGTGGCCTGATTTCTGGTAGTATTGCCATTTTGGCTGATTCTCTCCATGATTTTGCCGATAGCCTTTCATTGGGAGCAGGCTGGTATTTCGAGAATAAATCAAAAAAAGGAAGTAATGACAAATACTCTTACGGTTATGCCCGTTTTTCTTTATTGGGCGCCATGATAAACGCCGTGACTTTATTGTTGGGGTCTATCTATATAGTTTATGCATCTATAGATAGAATTATAAATCCGGAAATGCCGGATGCATATTGGATGCTTGGTATCTCCATTCTCGGCATTTCCCTTAATGGGATAGGCGTTTGGAAATTAAAATCCGGGAAATCCATGAACAAACAGGTAATGATGATTCACCTTTTAGAAGATGCCTTGGGTTGGGTTGCTGTTCTTATCGGAAGTGTTGTTCTTTTGTTCTACAATATCCCTGTTTTAGACCCTATACTTGCCATAGTTATAAACCTGACCGTACTTATATTTGCTATAAGTAAGTTGATAAGGGCATTGAAGATAATGCTCCAAAAAGTCCCTTCAAACATAAACATACCTGAACTTAGACAAAAGATCCTTTGCCTGGACAAAGTAAAAGAGGTTTCGCATCTGCACGTGTGGTCACTTACGGAAGAAAAAATGGTAGTAACGGTACATGTTCAGGTTTCAGATGTTCGGTCTTTGAAAGAGGCAGGAGCAATAAAAAGTCAGATACGAAACATTTTCAATGATCTGGATACCGAGCACATCAGCATTGATTTAAAATATTGAATGATGATTAAAGATTTTGAAATAAGACTAAATGAGAAAAATATCCGACCCACGGCGATGAGGTTGCTGGTTTTAGAAACGTTGGACGGACAAAAAGCGACTATTAGCCTTTCTGACATTGAAAAGTCATTCGAAAAATCAGACCGGATTACCCTATACCGTACCATGAAAACTTTTAAGGAAAATGGGCTGGTGCACAGCATAGACGATGGTACGGGCACACCCAAATATGCGCTCTGTGAGGAAGGCTGCAATTGCGAAATGGAGAGAGACCTGCATGTGCACTTTCACTGCAAGGTATGCAATGAGACATTTTGCCTGCCAAAGCATAAAATCCCTGAGATAGAACTACCTGAAAAATTCATACCGGAAGAAGCCAATTTAGTCGTAAAAGGCGTTTGTGGGAAATGTGCAAGTTAAAATGTAAATAGATTGAAGGAGAATCAATACCGAGTTACATTTACTTTTTAGTTCTTAAATGCCTTTTAGATAGTTTTACAGGTTCGGTCAAGAGCAGCTAAGGGATCCTTGCGGGCAAGCGCTGTTTATATACTCTTGAGTGGTTCTGGAAAGCTATTACTTTTGACTCTATGAAAGTTCCGATTTAATCCGACAGGTTTCAAACTGTCAGACATTTGCTAATTGTCAGACAAATAATAGCAATTACATTTTAGCCTACATGACTAAATTAGAAAAACTTCAAACCTTAATTATTCTTTCAGCGGTAGTTATCGGATTGTTGCTAGGACAAATAAATATAATAAAAA
>CAMPJM010000157.1 GCA_946886805.1 uncultured Flammeovirgaceae bacterium
GGTTATCTATTTATAATTTTCGCTTTTTTTGGTTGTGCGATCCTGATTTCTTCCTGTAGTGATATGGAAAAGGATTTTGAGCCGGAATTGGTTAAATATAAGGAAATTGCGGTTAGTGATTTTTCTCCAAAAGAGGGAAAGGCAGGCCAGGAAATTACTATTACTGGTCAGGATTTCGGAGAGCACGCGAATGCTGCTACTGTTTTTTTTAATGGCGTTCCTGCGGATACAATTTTAAGTATAGAGAACACAAAAATTGTTACAAGGGCTCCAAATGAAGGTACAACTGGGATCATCACAGTAAAAGTATGGACCCACACTGATAGTACGGATGCAGCCTTCGCTTTTTTACCATCAGGCAAAATTACAGGAATTGCACCCGCAGAAGGAATTCCCGGAGATCAAATAACCATCAGTGGTGAAAACTTTGGTACCGACGCTGATGAAGTTAGTGTGCTATTTCGGGAAGGCGTTGAGGCAGAGATTGTTTCTGTCGAAGACACAAAGATAGTAGCAATAGTTCCTGAAGGCGGCATTACAGGGCCTGTTACCCTTCAATTAGGTCCTCAGACTTTGGAAGGGCCTGTTTTCTCTTATCCTATTATCGGGTTGAATTATTCTTTTGACACGGAAGGAGAATCGGAAGGATGGCAGTCTACCCACAATTCCACTTATGAAGTATCAGCTGGTCATTTGAATGTTTTATTCGATCCTGCGCAGTTTGCTGCTGGCAGTAAACGCAGGGCTGATTTGCAGTTACCGGCAGGTAGTAAAATACATGTAGGCAAATTTCCTATTGTTGCTATTAAATTTGATAAACCCGAAGTTGGTAACATTATTTTTGATACAAATTTTGGCACTTTTGGCGGCGGCAGCAACAAATGGACAGGAATCCTGATAGGTGATGTGTTTTATTTCGATCTTTCGGCAACACCCTTTATTAAAGACGGAGTGGAAAGCCAGCTGTCGACTGTTGAAGAGACAACATTCACCGGATTTCAATTCAAAATTGCGGATATTACCTCTGAGGAGCCAGGTTATAGTGTTGATTGGGTAAGATCATTTGAAAGTGTGGAAGCGCTTAAAGAAGCAATCGCTCTTCCTGCGGGAAAGATGATCTATGAATTTGACAATGCGGGAGATAATGACGGATGGACTCCAAGACAAGATGGAACGTGGGTAGTGGAAAACAGTGCATTAAAAGTTACTTTTTCACAAACAAGTGGTAACAAACGCGCTGACCTGGCATTGGCTATTACCAGCCAGGGTATAGGTGCTCCTGTGACAATTCAAACGGCCAACTACCCAATCGTGGCAATGAAATTTACTAAACCTGCTGGCGCCAGGGTAACTTTCGATACAAGCATGGGATCAGTTGGAAACGGATTCAATAAATATTTTACAGATTTTGAAGGTCAACAGGTTTATTACTGGGATCTTTCAACCCAGGCAATAGGGAGTAGTGGAACCCGTCCGAATGAGGAGCTTACCTTTGAAGTGTTCCAGTTTAAAATAGCTGATATCCCTGAAACAGATCCTGCAACAGGCTATGAGGTGGATTGGATACGGACATTTGAAAGTGTGGAAGAATTGTCAAATTTTATTAATAAGTAAAGTGAAGAAAAGAATTTCGAGCTGGAAATACAGAAAAAGATAATTTCCAGCTCGAAATTCCCTTGCCAGAATCTTCCTTTACACAAATCGAAATCGAGATATGATAAAGCCAATTTATATTAAACTTATAATGCTCCTGTTTGTAACCTCAGTCTTTGCATGTAAGGATGACTCACCTAAAATAACAGATAATGATAAGGACAATGACAACGATACTACAGAGGTTGAAAAGCCGGATAAAATCGCTGTAGACCCCAACAAAACCTTTGTTCATCCCGGGCTATTACATACGGCTGAGGATTTTGAGCGCATCGGGGCTAAAGTAGCAGCCGCAGAGGAACCCTGGATTTCAGGATGGAATAAGTTAATAGAAAACTCCCACGCTTCTTCAGCTTATACTCCTAACCCGGTTGTGAAATTGGTCAGAGGCGGCAAATCCCGTGAGGAACCGGATGCTGATAACTACTCCACTGCTTTTAACGATGCAGCTGCAGCCTACCAGACCGCTATACGCTGGAAAATTACAGGTGATGAAGCTTATGCTGAGGCTTCAATTAAGATATTAAATGCCTGGGCTACCACTTGTGAAACGCTGAGTGGGAATTCAAATGTTGCGCTGGCTGCAGGATTATACGGTTATCAATTTGCCAATGCTGCTGAGATCATGCGTGATTATGAAGGATGGGCAGAAAGTGATTTTGATGTATTCAAACAATGGATGCTGGATGTATTTTACCCGGTCAGTCATGAGTTTCTGACCACCCACTGGAATACCTGTGTTAGTCATTACTGGGCAAACTGGGATTTATGTAACATTGCCAACATCATGGCGATTGGAGTATTAACAGACAACGCTTCTATTTATAATGAAGCCATTATGTATTTAATGCATGGTGAAGGAAACGGAAATTTGGATTTGGCTATCTATCACATACACGCCGACGGAACGGGGCAGTTGCAGGAAAGCGGCAGAGACCAGGGGCATGCTTTGCTGTGTGTAGGATTGTTAGGTACTATTGCTGAAATGGCATACAATCAGGGAGATGATATTTACGGATATGATGATAACCGTATCTTAAAAGGTGCAGAATATGCTGCAAAATACAATATTGCTAATTTAAATGTTCCCTTTGAACCTTATAACAATTGTGACGATGTGAATCACATCACGATTAGCGAAGAAGCCAGGGGCAATCCACGACCCATTTGGGAAAGGATCTATAATCATTATGTGGTCAAGGAAGGTCTTACCGCTCCTTATGTGGAAATGGCTGCGGGTGTCCATCGTCCGGAAGGCGGAGGAGGCGACTATGGACCGAATAGTGGAGGGTTCGATGCATTGGGCTTTGGAACTTTACTTTACACCCTTGAAAAATAAAGGACTATAAAAACGAATATAAAATCAGTAGCAGCCTGTTTTTCTTTATCGTCAAATAGGTTGCTGCTAAATGTATGAAAGATTTATGAGAAGTAATTTCCTTTTGTTTTTGCCCAAAGCGGGTTTTATATTATTCCTATTATTTGGGTTGCCGGGGCAGGTAATGGGTCAGCAGGACAAATTTACTCTAATGTCGCCTGATGAAAATTATCAATTTAAACTGGACATTACAGCAAAAGGAGATAAAACTTCTCTCTTCTACACTTTGGAGTATAAGGACAAACCTGTTATTCTATCCTCTAAATTGGAAATGTGCCTGGATAATACCCTGAGTGAACGCGCACTGGCTATCAATCAAAGACCTGAAGAAAAATGGTTCGACGATCTTGTATTGGAAAGTACGGAAACAAATTCACAGGATCGTTCATGGGAGACAGTGTATGGAGAAAGATCTTTAATTGAAGATAACTACCACGAAAAGGTTTTTACATTTTATAAAAAGAACAGTGCACATTATAAGATAGCGCTGATAGTAAGAGCCTACAATGAAGGACTTGCCTTTCAATTTTCGTTCCCTGAACATCCGAAAGGGGTTTATCATCATATCACGCAAGAGAATAATGAGTTTACCTTCCCCGAAGGTACTAAAGCCTGGTTCTCGCCTTATGCACAGGCAGAACATACATTACTCCCTTTAAAGAACTGGCCCGGAGAATCTGAAAGACCATTAACCCTGGAGTTGGAAAATGGCTTGTATGTAAGTTTGGCAGAGGCTGCCATGGTAAATTATGCGAGAACTAAATTTAAAGTGTCTGATGAAAAGCCAAATACAGTGCTCACCTCCATTTATGGTGACGTCGATCTTATCTCTCCTTTTTCCACCCCCTGGAGGGTAATTATGGTGGCGGAAGCACCTGGTAAGCTGCTCGAAAATAATTATCTCATCCTTAATTTGAATAAGCCGAATCAAATCGAAAACACTTCCTGGATCAAACCAGGTAAAAACATGAGGGAAATCACCCTTACTGATGAAAATGCGAAAGCAACAATCGATTTTGCAGTTGAGCACAACTTACAATATGTCTTGTTCGATTGGAAATGGTATGGGCCGGCAATGACTTTTGAGTCAGACGCCACCACTGTTGAGGTAGACCTTGACCTTCAAAAATGGATTGATTACGCCAATGATAAAGGGATCGGCATTTGGTTATATGTGAATCAACAGGCTTTGTACAAGCAGGCAGCAGAAATTTTTCCTTTATATAAAAAATGGGGTGTGAAAGGTGTTAAGTTCGGTTTTGTTAACGTTGGCTCCCAATTCTGGTCTACCTGGTTACACGATGCTATTAAATTAGCCGCAGAGAACGAGTTGATGGTAAATGTGCACGATGAATACCGTCCAACGGGCTTCAGCAGAACCTATCCGAACTTAATGACTTCTGAAGGTATTCGTGGAAATGAAGAATTTCCCGGTGCAACCAACAACACCATTCTTCCATTTACGCGCCAGATTGCCGGCGCTGGCGACTATACTATCTGTTATTATGATTCACGCCTGAATACCACCCATGCACACCAGTTGGCATTAGGTGTTATTTTTTATAGTCCCTTACAGACGCTTTTTTGGTATGATAAACCCTCACAATATGACGGCGAGCCTGAAATCGAATTCTTTGAAGCTTTGCCCGCCGCCTGGGACGAAACCAAGGTTCTAAATGGTGAAATAGGAGAATATATTACAATTGCCCGCAAAAAAGGGAATGACTGGTTTTTAGGAGCCATCACCAATAATGAAGAGCGCAGTCTTGAAATTCCCCTCGACTTTCTGTCAGAAGGGAAAAGCTATAAAGCGCATGTGTATATAGATGATCCGAAGGTGAAAACAAAAACAAAGGTGAAAGTGGAGCGTGTAAAGAAGGTAAATGCAAAGGACAAGCTACAGGTTTCGCTCTTAGCATCCGGAGGCTATGCACTTTGGCTGGAGGCGGTAAAATAATGGGCAAACAAGAAAATCAGAAAAACGAAATGATAAGGCATTCCTCACTTAAATTTATATGCGCAACGTTAGCAGTTTTGTTGTTGATTCATTTTTCTTCCTATGCACAGAAAATAGTGATTCCGAAAGCAATAGAAGATGGACGACATCCACGGATTCATATTAAGGATAAGGAGAAGCAGGAGCTAATCAAGCTGGTACAAAGAAATGATTGGGCAAAAGAAACCTTTCAGAATGTAATTTCAAGAATTGATCCTTATGTGGATCGTCATCAGAAAGATCCGGAATGGATAGTCTCCCGCCTGCAAATGTATTGGCAAAACAAGTACACGGATATTTTCATCCGCGGGGGAGTCTACTCACATGGAGAGGGAGAAGCGCCGGTGCCTACGGTGCGCTTTACCGGTACCAGGGATAATACCACTCCTTACCGTACTCCTTCTATTGAAGATGTTGTCCCTTACATGGGAGACGAAAAGGGTCTCTACCTGCAGAGAGGCGAAAATGGTCCCTGGGAATGGGTTGAGCAGGCAAACAGCGGCCGGATTATTGAATCTATCAATCGCAGCATTATGGGTTTGGCAGACAACGCTGCTTTTGCCTATTGGTACACCGGAGAAGAAAAGTATGCGAAATTTGCTTACGACTTATTCGACACCTATATGTTGGGGATATATCACCGCGCAAAAATGCCGGTTGACTTGAGCCATGGCCATCATCAAACGCTGGTAGGACTTTCTTCTTTTGAGGTGATCCATGAAAATATTCTCGATGAATTGATTCCTACCTATGATTTCCTTTACAATTACATACGGCAAAATGCGCCGGAAAAAATCCCGGTTTATACGGAAACATTTAAAAAATGGGCGGATATCATCATTGAAAATGGCGTGGCATTTAATAATTGGAATTTAATCCAGGCGCGCTTTATCGCTAAAATTGCACTGGTACTGGAAAAAGACAGCACCTATACAGATGGGAAAGGATCACAATATTACCTGAACTATGTTTTTAATGAAAGCAGTGTCCGTCAATGGTCTATACCGAAATTGATTGAGAGCGGCTACGATGCAGAAACAGGCATATGGAACGAATCGCCGGGGTATTCTACTATGGTCTTAAAAGAATTTTTAGAGTTAACCGCATTGGTAGATGAAGTCCTTGACGTGGATCTTATTGCTCAGTTGCCGGTGCTTGTAAAAGCCGGAAAGGCTTTACCTCAATATTTGTACCCCAATGGATATACAGTAGCTTTTGGCGATGGGTATTATACCCACCTCAATACTGAAGCTTTGGAAATGCTTATAATGAATGCGCAAAAGCATAATAAGGCAGATCAGGAAAAGGTGTTTACAAGTATATATAAAATGGTCGAAGGGGAGGATGAAAGCGGTAAAGTCAGAAAAGCCGGAAGGTCCTATACCTCATTGTTTTCTGCTTTGGCACAATTAGATAGTACTATTGAAGCGGCAGTACCTACAGATTATATAACACCTACTTTTTATGCCCCCAACGCCAGTTATTTTGTACAGCGGAACGGTCTGGATCCGATCAATGGCCTGATGATCTCTCAGGCAGGTTCTGCAGGGAACCACGCCCATGCCAATGGAATTGCGATGGAACTATTCGGGAAAGGCTTGGTATTGGCCCCTGAAGGTGGTATTGGCACCAGCTATTTTCAACCGGATTATGCGGAATATTACTCCCAATTTCCTGCTCATAATACCGTGGTTGTGGACGGAATTTCTTCTTATCCTGTTATGAAAAGCAACCATCCTTTTGAACTAATGAGCAGCTACCCTGCACTCGAACAGAAGGAGGGAATATTTTCACCCATAACTTTTTCAGAGGTTTATTTCCGGGAACCTGAAACCAATGCCGATCAACAGCGCCTCATGAGCATCATACGAAATAATGATATTAACGGCTACTATCTGGATATTTTTAGATCCCGTCGAAAAGATGGAAAGGACAAAAAGCATGATTATTTTTACCACAATATTGGCCAGGAGTTGATTTTAAGCAATAATTCGGGTGAGCTTCTGGAGTTGGAGCCAACCGATCAGCTTGCATTTGCGGGTGGGGATTTATTCGCTTATGATTATTTTTGGGACGAACAATTTATTGAAACAGGAGAAGATATAAAAGGTCAGTTTAACCTACAGATCCCCGGCAGGGAAATGGTTCATATGAATATGTGGATGAAAGGAGCTACAGAAAGAAAAATATTTTCTGTTAAAGCACCATCGAGCAAAGCACTGCAGAGAGGAGGGATGATACCGCTGGAGATAGCTAAAATGCCTCAGCCAACCTTTGTAGCCAGGCAAAGCGGTGAAGCCTGGAGCAGGCCTTTCGTGGCCATCTATGAACCTACTACGGGAAATGAGCCATCCGATATTAAATCCGTATCCTATTTTGAGCCGGAGATATCCGCTGAAGATTTTGTAGGTATTGAGGTCGAAACAAAATCCGGTGCTGTTAATACCATCTTTTCCTCTACCAGCAGCAACGAAAAAACGCAGTTCAAAGATATGCTTGTCCAGGGAACTTTTGGCATTGTCACCATGGAGGAAGAAGTGTTGAAATACTTATTTCTGGGTAGTGGAAAGGAAATCAGGAATGGCGGTTACAAAATATCCAGTTCAGCTGAACATACCTCTGCTGCATTGGAGAGGAAGAAGGATGGATGGTATTTTACTTCCACTGAACCTGTCACACTGGTATTGCCAGATGACGGAATTTTTGGCAATACCTTAAAGCTCAATCTTCAGGGTAAGCAAACGACCATAAAAGGGAACAGTACAAAAGTGAATGGTGAAAAGTTATGGAATTTTGAAATGCCGGCAATGGCATTGACGAAGATTGAATAAGAAGACATACAGAATCCCGAAGGGACACTAAAGAATATCCTGAATTGAAACTTCTTATAGTTTTTTTGTAATCGTAAGCGGCATAAAAATCTTAGACTAATTATTTTAACACTTCACTTTTATTCTATGGATATGAGAAAATCAAACTTTCCTTTTTTTATCTGTCTGTTCTTGATGGTATTTTTTCACAGTAAAGCATTTTCGCAGGACGGACTTATTTATGACGACTTTTCTTCAGGCGGTGCTTTTGGTTGGCACACCCCAACTTCGGGTGCCACCACTGAGGTAGTGAATGGGCAACTTGTGATTTCTATGGCGCTCCAATCATCAGGTAAATACAGGGGCGACCTGCGAAAAACCGAAGGCGCTACCTTTCATGCCGGAGCTTACCCTATTGTGGCAATTAAGTTTAACAAGCCTCCTCGTGCTAACCTGTTTTTTGATACCAGTTTAGGTTCGTACAACGGGAGAAATAATAATCACCGGGTCATCGCCACAGAATCAGGAAATATTTATTACTGGGATCTTTCAACCGGAAAATTAGGTT
>CAMPJM010000158.1 GCA_946886805.1 uncultured Flammeovirgaceae bacterium
CAGGTGTTATTACTTTCATTAATTTTAATTGATACGGCCATTTCGTTATCGTCCTCAACACCCGAATAGTCGGAAGTTTATATTTCCGTAGAATATTCATCTACTAAAGCGCCTCCTACCGCATTAGGTTGAGTAAATTCTATATATTTGAGGACTTTTAGTAAATAACATTAAGGTCAGCAAGAGAAGAAAATTGACACTGATGTTACTAAAGTAAAATAGAAAATTTTTTAATTTATGGAAAAACCTGATCCAAAGGAAGTTGCCAAAATGCTCCGAAAACCTGAAGGGGAATTTGGAATTAAAGTTGCTTTGAGAATGAATGAATCCAATAGGAATATCATTCAATGGGCAATAGAAAAGTTATCGATCCAAAACAATGACCGTGTTCTTGAAATTGGCTTTGGAAACGGTTCACACATCCCTAAGATATTGTCCAAGGCCAGCATGATAAAATACACTGGATTGGATATTTCCGAAACGATGGTAAATATTGTCGAAAAGGAATATGCAAAAGAAATTGAATTGGGACAATTAACTTTACATTTGGGTTCATCCTCTGAAATGCCTTTCTCTCATAATACTTTTGATAAGATCTTTACAGTAAACACCATATATTTTTGGGAAGATCCTATCGAACACTTAAAACAGATTTATAATGTCCTAAAACCCGGGGGGCTTTTTTGTCTTGCATTTAAGTCCAAGTCCTTCATGCAAAATTTACCTTTTGTGCAACACGGCTTTATTCATTATGATCAAAGCGATGCTATGGAATTGCTAAAAGCTGTCGGTTTTAAAATAGAAAATTTGGATTATAGAAAAGAGGCTCCGCTGGACGTGAATGGAATAGGTGTCACTCCTGATGCGATTTTAATTTCGGCATCGAAGTAGGTTATTAGCAATTATTTTTGTCAGTCTACATGTTTCATCTAAAGCTTAAACTATTTATTTTTATATTCGTAGCATAAAACAATCAAAGCATCAATCATTTTACTAAAGCTAAGCACTATTTATGAAGAAATTATCCTTCCTTTTTGCCATTTTATATTCACTGCTGCTCATCGCCTGCTCTAACAATGAAAAAGATACCACAGAAGAACGGGTGAATAACAATGCTGACAGTGTAGAGGCAGTGAGTTTTGTTGTTGATACTATAACCGCAGAATTAGAAGTTCCCTGGGGAATGGCATTTTTGCCCGACGGTAGAATTTTAATTACCGAGAAATCTGGCGAAATACGAATTGTAGAAAACGATAGTTTGCTGGCAGAGAAAATTCAGGGAGTACCTGAAGTTTACGCCAAAGGCCAGGGAGGCTTGTTAGACATCAAACTACATCCTGATTATGAAGAAAACGGTTGGATATACCTTACTTATGCAAAGCCTGTAGAAGGAGGAGCTGTAACGGCACTGTCCAGAACAAAATTAGATGGTACTACATTCACTGATTTTGAAGAAATTTTTATAACAAATCCAGTATTTAGCACTTCTCATCATTTTGGTTCAAGAATAGCATTTGACAATGAGAACCATTTATTTGTAACCGTAGGGGAAAGAGGTACAAAGGAAAATGCGCAGGATTTGAGCAATGATTATGGCAAAGTACATAGGTTAATGGATGATGGTAGCATCCCTCAAGATAACCCTTTTGTAGATTCAGCTAATGCCGAGCCATCTATCTGGTCTTATGGCCACAGAAATGAACAAGGCTTATATTTTGATACCGATTCGGGAATTTTGTGGGAACATGAACATGGCCCAAAGGGAGGCGATGAATTAAATATAGTCGAAAAGGGAAAAAATTATGGCTGGCCAATAGTTACTTACGGCATTGACTATGATGGCTCTACGATTTCGGAAATATCAGAAAAAGAGGGAATTCAAAATCCCGTACATTATTGGGATCCTTCAATAGCGCCAAGCGGGCTGACAATGGTAAAAGGTAATGTATTTCCTGAGTGGAAAGGTAATTTGTTTATCGGCGCATTATCGCACCAACATGTCACAAGAGTTGTGTTAGACGGAAGAGAATTTAAAGAAAAGGAAATTCTATTAAAAGATGTGGGTAGAGTGAGAGCCGTAAGAGAAAGCCCGGATGGCTATATTTATGTAGCGGTAGAAGCACCCGGAATGTTGTTGAGGCTTGAGCCTGAAGAGTAATAGCTTTGGTTTCTGGAAATTAAGGGGATAGTTTGAAAGAGCTATCCCTTTTATTTTGCTCGCTTAGATAAAAGATCCGATTTTAAATTTAAAAAATTCATCCTTAGACATCAGACAAAATGAAGACTGAAGACATGAGACAAAAAATCTAGGTTATTGGTATGATAGTGTTAGAATGGAAACTCTGATAATTGGCGACAAAATTTATTACCAAAGGAATAATTAGCCGATTAATTTATTCTTTTGGTATTTCAATGAAAAATTTTGACCCTTTATTTTCTTCACTTTCAAACCAAATTCTTCCATTGTGCCATTCCACAATGGTTTTGATGATGGACATTCCTAATCCCACGGATGGTTCGCCTTTTATCCCTGGTCTTCTTGCTTTGGTGAATTTTTCAAATAATCCTTCTTGTCTGTTAGCAGGAATTCCAATTCCGTTGTCTTCTACAGTGATAAGTATTGTATCTTCTTTTTCTTCAATGCCGATAATTATAATTCCATTGTCGTGTGTAAATTTTATGGAATTGGAAATTAAATTATTAATAGCTTGAGAAAATTTATATTGATCAATAGCAACATAAATACTTTCGGAAGAAGTCTCCAGTTTAAAGGTCTTCATGATATCCTTTTCGGAGCTCTTGTATTGTTCTACAACACTTTTTAACTCGTGGACAATGTCTTCTCTTTTTTTGATGAGTGCTTCATGAACTGATTCTAAAAACTCTTGCTTTACAAAATCACGTATTAATTTGATACTCCTTTCGCTGGTATTTGAAATCATTTCTACCATTTTTTCAATATCAGGATCCTCATATTTCTGTATCTTTTTTGACATCAGACTGGCAATCCCTTTTATATTCCTAAAAGGTCCGGCTAAATCGTGAGAGAGAATTTCCAGTACAGAATCTTTTTTGGCTGCGAACTTATGGAGGTTGTCCTGATGGTTTTTTACAGCAGTAATATCATTGGCAATACCTCCTAATATTTGTTTATCTGTAGTATCCTTAATATAGTACAGATGCAAAGAAACCCACTTCAAAACCAAGCCGGGCATAATTATCCTAAATTCTATTGCCTTATCTGGAATTGCTTCCTTTACCAGAGATTTATATGTTTCCAATACATATTCTCTATCCTCATGGTGGATCCTTTCGAGAAGCACTTGAGGGTTTGCGTTTATCTTTTCAATAGTTAATTCCCAGAGGTGTTCAAAAGAGGGATTTACATAGGTAAATTGATTTGAAGTAGAATCATAAGCAAAAATAACCGCATTGATTCTGTTTGCTAATTCATCTAAAAAATAAGGTGCTGAATCTAAAAGTGCCATGTTTCTACGATCTATTATCCGTAAACCAGTAACTATGGTAAAAGTTACGAGATTGAATACACGGTTCAAGGATTAAGGATAGGTAGCATTAGTGCTTTCCATTTCAGAAACATTAAAAAGTTCTGCCCTGGCCATCGGTTGGCGGACCTAATGGAATTAACTCCTTTGCGGCGGTTAATGGAAGGTAAGATGTAATTTGTCACCCCGGAAGCTTGGAAGCATTTTGGGATGACAAAATGGATGCGGCAAACTTGAGTAATTAATATTTCCTGCCGTTGAGAACATCAATAAGGTTAATGAGCTCTCGTTTTATTGGTTTCTTTTTGGTAATTGTATCAACAAATGGCGTATAGCAAATCTCGCCGTTAATTACCCCTGCCATTACATTGGTATAGCCATTTATCAAACCTTCTACGGCACCGAATCCTAATCGGCTTGCCAAAACCCTGTCCGTAGCGGAAGGCTCCCCTCCTCTTTGAATATGTCCGAGGATAGTTACTTTGGTATCCAGTTCCGGAAGTGCCTCTCTCACCTTACCTGCTATATAATGAGATCTGCTAATCCCTTCTTCTTCCGCAACTATAATTATATGAGATGCTTTTGAATGACTCGTACCAAACCTTAACCTATCTATGATATCTTCGGTACTGAATTTATTTTCAGGGATCAAAGCCATCTCGGCCCCACCTGAAATAGCAGACCGTATGGCGATAAAGCCAGTGTCCCTACCCATAACCTCAATAAAGAAAACCCTGTCGTGGGAATCTGCCGTGTCTCTAATTTTGTCAATGGCATCTAAGGCAGTATTTACAGCAGTATCATAACCAATTGTAAAATCGGTACCGTAAAGGTCATTGTCAATAGTACCAGGGGCACCTATACAAGGCATGCCAAATTCTTCATGAAATTTCAACATTCCCGTAAACGTTCCATTTCCTCCAATGGCAATGAGGCCATCTATTCCGAGATTTTTCAGATTGTCATAGGCCTTTTTTCTGCCTTCCGGTGTTTTAAAAGCCTCACTTCTGGTAGATTTTAATATCGTCCCCCCTCTTTGAATAATATTGCTCACCGATTTATTGTCCATCTCCAGGAAGTTCTTATTGATCATTCCATCATACCCCTTATAGATTCCGAAAACAGAAAGACCAAAATGATGACCAGACCTTACCACTGCGCGAATACAGGCATTCATACCAGGAGCATCTCCTCCAGAGGTAAATAATGCAATTCTTTTCATGTAATTATAATTAGATTGTTGTGATTCATTTAACCGGATCTTTGACTACTGATGAATACACTATGTAGCGGTAGTGATGGTAGTTTCAAATCAGGTTCGAAGTTAATAATTAAAACGTGTTAAATCCCAATTTTTGGTAAAGTAAGCTTAAATTTAAGTGCTAGTATTCGTAATAGTATAATAAATCCCGAAGAGATGAGTAAATTTACGTCCCTTTCTACTCCAAAGCTATTAATTATTAAATAAACGACTGCTCCGGCAAGACAGGCAGTAGCATATATTTCCTTTCTAAAAATAACAGGTGTAGCATTGGTGAGGGTATCACGTATTACACCACCCATTACTGCTGAGAACATTCCCATCATTGCTGCTATTTCAGGACTTACACCCAGACTAAGTGATTTTTCTACTCCTAAAATTGTAAAAAAAGCAATGCCCACCATGTCAAAAAAGAGCATTGTTCTTTTCAACTTTAGAAAAAACTGATAAAAAAGAAAGGCTGTAAAAACTCCCACAATTATTGCGTACAAAAAATTTACATCGCCAACCCAAACCAATGGATAGCTCCCCAAAATCATATCGCGAAGGCTTCCTCCACCTATTGCCGTTATAAAACCCGTAAAAGCTGCTCCGAACCAATTTTTATCTTTGTCTTCTGACGCAATTACGCCGGAAATCGCAAAAAAATAAGTGCCAATAAGTTCAAGCAGATATTCTAGTTCCATTTTAATAGTACAAAGAAATAGGAAGTTTTATAAAACATGCAAGTATACAAATGCAGCGTTTGCTTTCCATTTATTTCTATTGAATTATTTAAGAAAGGAGGCTGCCAAAGGGTTAAAATCTATTTATCTTTATACCTATACAGAACTTTAAATTTTAAGATTAAATAATTATGAATTTAGAAGTTAAAGAAATAATTAAGGAATTGAAAAGGGTGTACAATGGAAGCCCATGGCTAGGAAATTCCATCAAATCTGTTTTGGAAGGAATAGATGAAAAGACCGCCTTTAAACAAGCCTTGCCAAACGTCAACACCATCGCCAGTTTGGTCAGCCATATGATTGGCTGGAGGCTGCTTTTATTAAAAAGACTTGAGGGGGATGAAAATCATGCAGTAAAACAAAAGCAAACTTTTGATTTTAGTGGTTATGGAGAAGAGCCTCAAATAATATGGGATAGCTTAATTCTGGAATTGGAGAGTAATCAAAACCGAATTATTAATCTTTTAGAACAAAAGGAGGATCTATTTTTAAAGGAGAAGGTAGCCAATAAGAGATTTACTTATAAGCATTTAATCAACGGGATTATTCAGCATGATATTTATCATATGGGGCAGATTGCAATATTGAAAAAGTAATCAGGTGAAAATCATGAAAGATAATTTTTCTCGTCCGTCGGCTCTATTCCTCAGATCTGGGAGATTAAGGTGATATCAATGCTAATTAAGCCACACAATCAAATTATTTCACATAAAGCAATAGAAATATACCTTTCCCATTGTAGATAACGATTGCATAAATTTGGATTTGCTACAAGTTATGTATTAAATTACTTTTTGGTTTTAAAACGGAGCATAAACCTTCATCCCGTGAAGGGTTTAGGTTCCTTTTTTTTAGTGCCGGAAGATGGAATTATAATTAAAATACTAAAATTTCTATTAATGTTTAATACAAATAGGGTAATAAAAAGAACACACTTTAAATCACAGGTTTTAAGTGTCATATTAATTTTTACTATATTTTATCTATCAGGGTGTAAAAAAGAAGAACCTGTTGACAGAAGAATTAAAGAAATAGATCCGGCTAAAACAGCTGAAATGGCCAAAACTATTGAGTCAATGGTCAGCCCGGAATTAGCCGATGGCCTTTCTCTGAGCATATGGGGAATCGATTCCCTTGTCGCAGATCCTATCGCTATAGATATAGATGATCATGGACGGTTGTACTACACCCGAACAAACAGGCAAAAAAATTCCGAATTTGATATTCGTCAACATCAGGATTGGGAGATTGGATCCATTCAACTGCAAACAGTTGAAGATAAGCGCGATTTTTTGCATAAGGTGCTATCGCCGGAGAACAGTGAAAACAACCAGTGGTTGGCAGACCTTAATGGCGACGGCTCTAGGGATTGGAAAGATATGACCGTTGAGAAGGAGCACATTTATCGCTTAGAAGATGTTTCAGGAGACGGTGTAGCGGATTTATCGCAATTGATGGTGGAGGACTTTAACGATGAAGTAACAGATGTTGCCGGAGCGGTATTAGCACATGAAGGCGAATTATTTGTGGGAGTTGCTCCGGACCTATGGAGGATAAAAGACGAGAATGGTGATGGAGTAGCAGACGGAAAAACTTCTATTTCACACGGCTACGGGGTGCATATCGGTTTCGGAGGTCATGGTATGTCAGGGCTTGAAGTAGGACCAGATGGTAAAATTTATTGGGGTATTGGAGACATTGGCTTTAATGGAGAAGGACCTGATGGAAAGAAGTGGAAGTACCCAAATCGTGGTGTAATTGTAAGGGCAAATCCTGATGGCAGCGACTTTGAAGTGTTTGCAATGGGATTACGTAATACTCATGAATTTGCTTTTGATGAATATGGCAATCTCATAAGTGTAGATAATGATGGCGACCACCCAGGCGAAAAAGAGCGGCTCGTGTATGTGGTAAACGGATCGGATACAGGTTGGAGGATTAATTGGCAGTTTGGCAAATACAATGACCTAAATAATAACACCTACAAAGTGTGGATGGATGAGGAAATGTACAAGCCTCGTTTTGAAGGTCAGGCAGCTTACATTACCCCTGCAATCGCCAACTATGTGAGTGGACCTGCAGGTATGGTGTACAATCCCGGAACCGCCTTGGGCCCTAAATATAAAAACACTTTTTTTGTTTCTGAATTCGTCGGAAATCCTGCCCACTCGGGCGTTCATGCCTTCAAATTAAAACCAAAAGGCGCAAGTTTTGAATTTGTGGAAAGCGAGATGATTCTGAAAGGAATAGCAGCTACAGGTATTGATATAGGTCCGGATGGTGCGCTGTATGTGGCTGACTGGATTGAAGGATGGGGCACAAAAGATCATGGCAGAATTTGGAAGCTGGATGTTGAAAATGGTGCAGCAGCACCAGAACGATTAGAAACAAAGAAATTATTAGCAGCAGATTTTAGCGAGTACGATCCGGAAAATTTAGGCGAAATACTAAAAAACCCTGACATGCGAGTCAGGTTGAAGGCGCAATTTGAATTGGCAAAGCGTGGGTCGGACGGTGTTGAAATTCTAAAAAAGGCAATTTCCCAAACCGAACATCAATTAGCCAGGGTTCATGGAATTTGGGGCATAGGCCAGTTTGCCCGCAAAGATATAGAATACGGTAAGATTCTGGTACCGCTTTTAAATGACAAAGACCCGGAAATACGGGCTCAGGCTGCCAAATGGATCGGAGATATCAGATTTAAAAATGCAGGGGAAGAGCTGATTAAGCTTTTGAACGACGAGAATAGCCGGGCAAGGTTCTTTGCTGCTGAAGCGTTGGGAAGAATTGCCTACGAACCAGCAATTAAACCCATAATTGCGCTCCTTGAAGCCAATAATGACGAAGACGCTTTTATTCGACATGCGGGAAG
>CAMPJM010000159.1 GCA_946886805.1 uncultured Flammeovirgaceae bacterium
TGCAATCGTTCTTAAAAAGCGATATCTTGCCACCCACTGCAATCCACATAGAGCCGTAAAAATTATTAAAAATTAGACCATTTAAACGCTTTCTCTTCAGGAGAGGGCAAGAGCTTGCCCCGAAGAATTTCGGAGCTCGTCCCGTAGAATTACGGGGGGTGAGGTTAAACAAATACTAATTTTCAATGATTTTTAATTGTTAAATTTAATTTCGCACAATGGATTAATAAAATTAAGTCAAATACTCAACTATTATTTGGATTTAGAGTTAGCCTTATAAACAATAAAACAAAAAAAATATTATCATGGCAACTAGAAAAGCAAATGCCACCTGGGAAGGTGGACTAAAAGAAGGAAAAGGAAATGTAAAAACTGAAAGTGGTGCAGTCGCTACAGGATATTCGTTTTCTTCGAGGTTTGAAGATGGAAAAGGCACAAATCCGGAAGAACTTTTAGGAGCTGCCCATGCGGCTTGTTATTCAATGGCCTTATCATTCGGATTAGAGCAAGATGGGTTTAAACCAAAAAGTGTCCATACGGTCGCAAGTGTAAAGATCGACAAAGATGGAGAGGGCTTTACCATTACGAACATTACTTTAGAAACCGAGGCAGATATTCCGGAAATAAGCGAAGAGAAATTTCAGGAGCATGCGGAAGGTGCTAAAAAGAATTGCCCTCTTTCAAAAGCACTGTCTGCTGTAAACATCGATTTGAAAGCCAAGCTTAAATAGGTAATCTCGAACAGCGTTACAATCACTAAACTCAATAGTCCTCGTTTGCAACGAGGACTATTTATGGTGACTGATGGAATTAACGATCTAAAACGTCTACTTCCATCACCTTAATTCCTTCTTCTTCAAAAGTGTTTCCATCCCTGAGCTTGCAGGGGCATAGCATTCCCGCCTTTGGTGATCAGCGTCAGTTTTTCTTCTGCGGGTTTTATATGCCCAATGATTGCAATATCCGGATGGTTTTTTATCTTTTCAAAATCGTCTTGCTTAATGGTGAAAAGCAATTCATAATCTTCCCCGCCATTCAAAACAGAGGTAACGGGATCAAGCTTAAATTCGACTGCTGTGTCAAAGGTAGGCTTTGCGATAGGTAATTTATCTTCATAAATACTTAGACCAACTTTAGAATTTTTGGCTATATGGAAAAGTTCGGAAGCCAGACCATCGGAAACATCAATCATTGACGTTGGCACTACCTCAAAATCCTGAAGTTCATAAACAATATCCATTCTGGCTTCTGGCTTTAATTGCCGCTTTACAATATAATCATAAGCCTCAAGCTGTGGTTGCATATCCGGATTGGCCAGGAAAACCTGCTTTTCCCTTTCAAGAACCTGAAGTCCCATGTAAGCACCACCCAGATCTCCTGAAACGCAAATTATGTCACCTACTTTTGCATTGCTTCTCAGAGCAACTTTATCTTTTGCCACCTCTCCTATTGCAGTGACAGAGATGACCAGTCCGGCACGGGAAGAGGTAGTGTCACCTCCTATTAAATCGACTTTATATTCATCACAAGCTGCCTTAATACCGTCGTATAAAGCTTCCACGGCTTCTAAGGAAAACCGATTACTCAGCCCAATATTAACAGTTATTTGCTTTGGAATAGCATTCATAGCTGCAATATCAGAAATATTAACAGCCACTGCTTTGTACCCGAGGTGTTGGATAGGCGAATAGGATAAATCGAAATGCACACCTTCCAACAACATGTCAGTGGTCACTACCAAAAATTTATCCCCTGCATCAATGACTGCAGCATCATCTCCAATGCCCAAAAAGGTGGAGGGGTGGTTATTGGAAAACTTGCCACTCAATCGGTCAATTAAGCCAAATTCGCCTAAATCAGCTATTTCCGTTCTTTTGTCACTTATTTTTGAAGGTCCCTGGTCTGCCATTTTTGTTTGCTTTTTGTGAAATATCTCCTAACAATTACCTCAGCTATGGAATTGCATAATCTAATGCTGTTTAATCTCACCTACAAATGCATTTATGTAAGTTTTAAAAGTGTTAACCACAGCAAGTAAAAAAAGATTTCTGCTATTTTGAAGCAGTTTCCAAAGTTACCAGAAACTATTACATTATCAGAATGCTTTTAAATTTATAT
The DNA here is from genome assembly GCA_946886805.1 of uncultured Flammeovirgaceae bacterium. The sequence continues at coordinate 2,119 of CAMPJM010000159.1, forward strand.
ATATCATGATCAACAAACTCACAGGTATCTTTTTGATATTTTGCTTTTTAGTTTCATGCGCCCCAAAATCACAATTTCAAACCCGAGAAGGGAAAGTGAAAAACAAGCATTATAATGATATCCAATACAAAAAAAATAAGTGGGGCAATTAGATTGAATTGTCAGTTGGCAAAAAACAGTAGGCATCAAGGCGCAGAACGTGGGTGTGATGGAGTATGAAACACATGTCTCACTGCCTAGCAACTTTCCACGCCATATAAAATTTAAATTCTCTCATAATTTTAAATATCCAAGATCCTTCCTGCGTCAGGATGACAAAACGATACGTTTATGGTTTTTCGTCTGACCACATTTTTGCTTCAACCCTCAACTGTAGCATAAAATTTTAAACTTCCTTCTTTGAGATTTTAACTTTGAACGATAGAACTTTAACCTTAAACTTTAATTTCTGCAGGCTCAAGCTCACTGCTATCCTATGGGGGATTCCGGATATTTATTCCGCTTTGCTCCATAAATTCCGGAATGACGGTGTTATTCTAAGGAACCCGAATTCTTCCCAGGTCATTCATAACACAGCTGCAGAGCCTTGACCTTGAACTTTAAACCTTGAACTTTAAACTTTAAATTATCTCCTGGCACAACTCAATCAACACTCCATTGGTGGACTTGGGATGAAGGAAACACACCCATTTATTGTCTGCTCCCATTTTTGGTTCCTCATTTAATACTAGGAAGCCTTCTTTTTTCAACCGTTGGATCTCGCTTTTGATATCTTCCACAGCAAACGCGATATGATGCACGCCCTCGCCTCTTTTTTCAATAAATTTGGCGATGGGACTTTCCGGGGAACTGGCCTCAAGTAATTCAATTTTTGTTTCACCGGATTTAAAAAAAGAAGTCATGACATTTTCAGATTCAACAGTTTCTTCTTTATAGGGTCTCGTTTTTAAAAGCATTTCGAATAATAGATTCGACTTTTGAAGGTCTTTGACAGCTATCCCTATATGTTCTATATTTGTCATAAATTGAAACTTTAATGGAATTATTCCGTAATTTGGTGGAAATTATAAATATTTCTTAATAATTTATAATTGCTATTTCTGGTTTGATAAGAACCCAGCATTATTCCTAAATCTAATTAACCCCACAAAATGATGAAGTCTTCAACTGACATTCATGTGGAAAGTTCAAGAATTCAACAAGATATTGAAAGTTATCTTGGTTTGAAAGGCAGCAGTTTGATTTTTGAATTTCAGTCGAGAGATGCTCATTCTGTTAAACTTGATTTAATTACGGTTAACCCCAGGCACAATCAGTCGTTTTTGTTTCATAGCGAAATAGGCTATGACAAAGTTGATGCTTTAAAAAAGATGTTGGATTATGTGAAGGTGTACAAGGAACAAGAAAGCCCTTATACAATTCAGTGGCGTAAAAGAGGCGATAAGGAACTTCAAACCTCCTATTTTAGGGCTAAAAACATTTACGATGTTTTGGATAAGCTGTATTACGGAAGAGATATGAATACCATCACGATTTTCAGTATTATCCTTAACCCTGTTTCATAAATCAAAACAAGGAAAAGTAAATCTTTTTAACATAAAAATTGTTCTGAAAATTAGGTTGAGGAATAGAAATTAAAATTAGAGAGAAACGTGGAGGGAGATTAGGAAAAGTTAAGTTTCGGGTATGCTATTTTGTTTACCTCTTAAAAAATTATTCGCACAAAAGATCAAAAGCAATATGATAAAAGTTACAGAAAACGCTGTTAAAAGAATTCACCAGTTAAAATCTGAGGAAGGAAAATCTACAAATCATAATATCAGGGTATCTGTAAAAGGTGGTGGATGTTCAGGCCTTATGTACGACCTTGGTTTCGACGAAGCCATAAAAGAAACAGACGAAATTTTCGAGGACAATGGCGTTAAGATTTTAGTGGATAAAAAAAGTATGCTATACCTTTTAGGTACCACACTCGATTTTTCTGATGGCTTAAATGGAAAAGGATTCCAATTCATCAATCCCAACGCCTCCAGAACCTGCGGATGTGGAGAGAGTTTTTCTGTTTAAAGGTCTGAATTCCCGAAACGAGTTCGGGACAGGCTGGATTGACAGGATTATAGGATAGACAGGATTAAAAAAATCAGGTAAGTACTTCGGGCTTACCTGATTTTTTTTGGTATGATATCGTAAATTATTCCTAAATAATCCAAAATAGCTCACCACATAGCGCAAATTCTAGCAGAAGCGGCTTGCTAATTTTTTATAGTTTCTGCTTCACTTAGGCTTTTCCAAGATCCTTCCCCCAACAAGTGCGAGGCAAGCTCTATCGTCAGGACGACAAAACTATATAACACTTTCCCAAAATCTACAGTCCAATGTCTAGCATCTACCCTCTAGTAAGCCCTCACCGTTTTGCCCTGCATGTAATTTACAAAAGCTCTGTTTACCACTTTATTTCCCCCTCTTGTTGGGTAATCTCCTGTAAAATACCAGTCTCCAATGTGTTTTGGACAAGCTTTATGCAGATTTTCCACTGTCTGGTAAACAACCTGTACTTCCGCTTTTATTTCCGGTGGAGTAATTATTTGGGCTATTTTATCTGAAATCTGATCATGGGTAAATGGAGCGTACAATTCCTTGACATGATTTGGAGCTGATTTATTATTTCTGTCCATCTCACATTTGTCATAGACCTCATCCAAAAGATATTCTTTTCCGGCTTCTTTAAGCAATACCAAAGCTGCCCTGAAAGCTACAAAATCTTTCATTCTGGACATATCAATACCATAACAATCCGGGAACCTAATTTGTGGTGCAGAAGAAACAATCACGATCTTTTTCGGACCGATCCGATCCAACATCTTAAGTATACTCTTTTCAAGCGTAGTGCCTCTGACGATAGAATCATCAATTACGACGAGCGTATCTTTCCCTTTGTTAATTACTTCATAGGTGGTATCATAAACATGGGCAACCAACTCATCCCGGTGCTCTTCATCCGTAATGAATGTCCTTAACTTTGCATCTTTGATAACCAATTTTTCAATCCTTGGCCGGAAAGTCAGTAGTTGGTCTAATTTCTCAGGAGACAGCTTCCCATCATGCAGTGCCTTTACCCGTTCTTTGACAAGGTTTTCTTCCATTCCCTCAATCATACCTAAGAAAGATATTTCAGCAGTATTCGGGATATATGAAAAGACGGTGTTCTCCAGATCATTGTTAATAGAACCCATAATTTGAGGGATCAGCAATTTTCCTAACTGCTTTCTTTCATGATAAATATCCGGGTCGGATCCTCTTGAAAAATAAATTCGCTCAAAACTACACGATTTCTTTTCCTGCTGCTCTATAAAAGGATATTCGCCGTACTCTCCACTCTTTTTAATAATAAGGGCATGCCCTGGCTGAATTTCTTTTATTTCTTCATATTTGGCATTAAACGCTGTTTTTATCGCAGGCTTTTCCGAAGCTACTACCACTACTTCATCATCGGCATAGTAATAAGCGGGTCTTATGCCCACTGGGTCGCGGGCCACAAAAGCGGCTCCGGAACCTGTCATGCCAGCCATTGCATAGCCACCATCAAAATCTTTGCAGGAACGTCTTAAAACCCGTTGCAGATCCATCTCATTTTGGATGATCTCGGTTACTTCCTGATTGTTGTATTTATCTTTATATAAGTCAAATATCCTTTGGTTTTCCTCATCCAAAAAGTGGCCGATCTTCTCCATTACGGTTACTGTATCCACTTTCTCTTTGGGGTGCTGACCTAGCTTCACCAGGTTATCAAACAGATCGTCAACATTTGTCATATTGAAGTTTCCAGCAACTACCAAGTTCCTGCTGCACCAGTTGTTTTGTCGCAGCATTGGGTGGCAACTTTCTATATCATTTTTACCATGGGTGCCATAGCGCAAATGACCCAACCATACCTCCCCAGTAAAGGCACAGTTCTTTTTAAGCCATTTTTCGTCCTTAAAAAGTTCGCCGCCTTCCTTCTGAGCTTTCTTGAATTTTTTACCAATCTTGCCGAAAACCGCGGCAATAGGCTGGTTATCAACAGACCTGTACCTGCTTATATAGCGGGCTCCAGGTTCTACATCTATTTTAATATTAGCAACTCCTGCACCATCCTGACCACGATTGTGTTGTTTCTCCATCAATAGGTACAACTTATTGACTGCATATAAAGGAGTACCGTATTTTTCGATATAATATGAAAGCGGTTTTCTTAACCGGATCATGGCTATACCACATTCATGTTTTATGCTATCACTCATTTTGCCTTGCTAATAATAAAATTTAATTTAACAGGTTTATAAAATCCGTAAGCCAGCTGGATTTAAAGAACAAAATTAGCAGGGGAAAAATTAACAAACCGAGTAATATTTTTTCCTGAAAATTCGATTTTTTATTCCTTTGCAAAAGTACGGAATTTTCATCATCCCGACTACGAAAATATAAGTAGTACGGAATCTTTATATAATAGAATAACGCCAACACTGCGTTCAATAATCCTACTATAAAAAGTACTAACAGCACAGCTTCATGATTAGTTTGATAGGCGTCCCAAACTGAGGAGAAAATTAAAAGTTTAGCCGTAAAACCCGCGGTAGGTGGCAATCCCGTAAGTGAAAGCATAATTATAACCGATGCCACACCTAAAAACGGAACCTTCTTTCCTAATCCTGCAAAATCAGACATTTTCTCAATCCGCCTGTCTTCACTCAGCATCTTGATCATTAAAAAGGCAGCAAAATTCATAATAAGGTAAATGGATGCGTAAAATAGCAAACTATCTAAGCCAAACTCAGAAAATGCCACCACTCCCGCGAGCATAAATCCAGCATGAGCAATAGAAGAATAGGCCATCATCCTTTTTGCATTTTTTTGCCATAAGGCCGATAAATTTCCTAAAAGCATAGTAATTATGGCAATCCAGGAAAGCACTTTCATCCAGTTAACATCATAGCCAATGTTACTTACAGGAAGCTCATTCAAAAACCTAAATAATATTATAACGGCAGCAATTTTTGGGACAGTTGAAAACAAAGCAACAATAGGTGTAGGTGCGCCTTGGTAAACATCAGGACCCCAGATATGAAATGGCACCGCTCCCAATTTGAAAATAAACCCAGCCAGCGTCATAGCCACAGCGACGTAATACGGCCAGGGTGAAATAAGTGCTAAATTTATGTGAAAAACCTCACTACTAATATTCAAGGTACCGGTAAAGCCATATAGTAGAGACATGCCATATAACATTATTGCTGATGATACCGCTCCAAAAAGCAGGTATTTTAAACCCGCTTCTGCACTTTTCCGTCCGAAATTAAAATTTGTAAGGATATAAGAACAGATAGAAACAATTTCGATGGCAAGATAAACTATCAATAGGTTAATACCCATTACCAATAAAGAAGCACCTAATACCACACCATAAATTAGGGCGTGGTATTCGCCAAATTTAGTTGGTCTTTCTCCGCTTCTTTTATAATTAAAGGAAAATAGAACTGTTAATAAGCCGCTAAAACAAAATAATACTTTCAGATAAACAGCCATTCTATCCAGGTAAAGCATATTTTCAAAAATTGTGATGCCTTCAGTTTTATATACTTCATTTCCCTGAAGTACCAACATGCCCCCTACAACAACAAATCCGATAGTGCTAATGTAAGCGGATATTTTAGGCCTTTTTTTATAGAAAATGAGGTCTGCTATAATCAGCAAAAACAAAAATCCAACCAATACTATTTCCGGTAGAAAATTTTGGGCACTTCCAATTACTGAGGCTAATTCCTGATTTAAATTATCGAAAAATTGATTCGAACTTTGTATTAAAATCATCAGATTGTATTCAACAGTTCTAAATTAAAATGCCCGGTGGTATTTACCCACTTTACAAAAACACCAACCGTAGGACCAATTACATCCAGAAAGACATGAGGAAAAATGCCCAGAATTACGGTAATAATGATGCAGGGTATAAACATTAAGTATTCTCTTGTAGTCAGATCCTTTAATTTACTGTTCCATTGGGTGTCGAAAACCCACAACTTGCCGAAAAACATCCGTTGCAAAGCCCACAGATAATAGGCTGCCCCTAAAACAAGACCAAGTGTCGCCAATATTGGCATCCAGGCAGGAAGAACAGCAATTGTGGAAGCGCTAAAAGCTCCAAGTAAAACCAGAATCTCTGCTATGAAGCCCGAAAA
>CAMPJM010000160.1 GCA_946886805.1 uncultured Flammeovirgaceae bacterium
GTTTGTTTCCGGGGTATGGGCAGTAGGTTTTATTTTATCTTCTTGAAACTGGTTTGCACTAAAACGCTGTCTTAACCCTTCACGGATAGTTTCTGCAAGTTTTTCTTCAATGGCGTTTATATCGCCATGCTGCCATACGGTTTGATTGGCGTGCCCATATTGGTTTTTACCTGCTTTGATTTCATTGCCAACAATAATCTCAGGATGGCCGTGGATGTATTTATTGATATGATAACTGCCGAATTCATTCTTTTGTGCTACTGTTTCTACCAGATCTCTCTCATCGGGTGAAAGCCGCCCCTTGTCCCCGTTTTTCTGAACGATCAGGAGATGATTGGGGGCTTCCGTATTCCCCGTATCCTTCATCAGGTTATCGGGCATGACCGCCATGCTGATAAAATCGGCTTTGTTGAATAAATATTCCCTCGTTGGTTTATTGGAAGGGCTGTTTAGAAATGCGTCAGTGGTAATGTAAGCCAGCAATCCACCGTTGACAATCTTGTCCAGTCCTTTGGCAAAAAAGTAATTTTGGATTTTCCCTGCATGCTCCTTGTTTGGAAAAGCTTTATCATAAACAGGAAAATTACCGAACGGGATATTGCTTACAATGAGATCGTATTGACCATTATCCTGGTTTGTCGTCTCCTCGAAGCCTGTAATATGGACGTTTACAGGAACAGTAAATGTACTGCTTAACGCCTCTAGCACACGTCCTGTTAGGACATCTTTCTCAACGGCCGTTATGTTTTGAAGGGATGGGAAGGCGTTTGCTGCTTCCCGTATAAAAATACCAGCCCCGCTGCTGGGTTCATAAACCCTTTGTGGCAAGATGTTTTGTTCCTTTAAAATATTGTACAGTGTTTTAGGTACAACCTGTGGTGTGTAAAAAGCGGTCAATACGCTATTCTTCATGGACTGAACTGCTTCCTTGTATTGCCTTTCAGAAAGATTGGTTTGTAACAGTCCATGAAGTTCCATTGCCTTCGGGTATAACCGCAGGTCATTACCTGTAGCGCTTTGCCTGATCCATTCCTGCCTTTCTGCATAGGGAAGCAATACTGCTTTTATTCCGCCAAAGCCGGAGTAATTATGTAAGGCCGCAACCTCTGCTTCCTGTAATGGTTTTTTCTTGTCCCATTCCAGGGCAATACGGATAGCCGATAAATTGTCATTTAATTTTTGAAAAAGATTGTAAGCCATGCCCCACGATTTTCATCCCCACTAATTGCTTTTAATCTTATTGTTGAAACCACGATCCGTCTGAAACAGAGGGCGGTTTCTTGCGCCTATTTGCTTTCCAGGTAGTCCTTTATTGCACCAGTAATGGTATAATGGAGTTCCCTGTCACGTTCTTTTTCTTCGCTAAACCCTGCAGTTTCAAAAACAGGTTTACAGGTATTGATCATGTTCACGACTTCATAAGTAAGGATGCCGTTTTCTGTCATCCATAGATAGTCTTCCTCAAATTCTTCTTCCAGCAGGTTGCGTATATAGTTGAACTTTGAAGGACGCAGGTCTTTTGTCAGTTCGTTCAGGCACAGTTCTTCTATAATATAGACAGGTTTATTTTCCGCCAGCAATGCTGCAAGGAATGGTTGAAGGGCAGATACTTTTTGCTCTAAGTAGTGCGTTAACGAAAAATCTGCTTGTAGATCGAGCCATAATTCCGGATTGTTATTGATCATATAGCCCCGCAATTTTTCTATCAGTATTTTTTGCATTTGATTGGATTTACTTTATAAATAAAGGAGTTGATTTTCCGTGGCCACAACCACAGAGAATATATTTCTGCCAAACCAGGCTTTGCATCTCAATATTTCATAGCTCATGATTTAAATATTAAAGTTCTGTCTTAAAAAAAGCGGAGGATCCGCCTCTGTTATATCGCCCGTTCTCTTCCTCCACATACTTACAGCACATTGGGTTGAACAGGAGCATGATCCTCCGCCTGGCCCCGCTATACCCCGTTCCACAACATCACTACCTCATCTTCACTTAGTGTAATGGAGCCATATCTAATGCATCGCGAAATTATTGCCACATTCACTGGTTCTCGGAAGTCTGAACCTTTATCTTTGAATACCTGCAATGAACTCTCCCCTTACGTTTTCTGTCAATTACTTATCACGTGAATTGTGCTGAGAAGCTTTTAAACGATGTCTCTCAATTTCGCAACCAGATCCTCCAATGCTAAAGTAGTTACTTCTGCCATATCCGGTTCATAAGCTCCTGCACTATGCTCGTCGATCCGCCCTTTTATTATGGCGATGTTTTAAATTTTCACCGATTAGGTTGTGCAACTACGTGATTTAAGCACGTTCTACTCCAATTGCTTCCAAACATTTTCAGCACCTTAATGTAATATCTTAAACCAATAAACAGATATAAGATTACCTGTAGCATGAGCATTACGTTGAGATAGGTGATCCATGAAATATTCGTAATAGTGTTATTTGATTTTAAGGTTCAGACCGCACTGAAGATTTTTCGTTTTGCAATTATCTACATTACAAAGAAACATCAGCAGCGAACTACTTTCAAGTACAAGTTTTTTGACCTTATATTGTATCTTGTACCCCATTGAAGATCAGGAGCATAGATCTGGCTTTCAGGTGTATTGCGTGAAGGTCCGTTGGATGGAGACCGTATGATTTAATGTTCGCTTGTATTGCCAGCTATTTTTTCCAGCCCCTGGATGGCTATTTTCATATCGTCGCCTTCGGCATCATAGGGTTTGCTTTATACTGTCGTAAGAGATTTCTCTAATGGGTTAAATATGGTCCAATACTTTTAAACTTGGTTTTCAAGCTAGCGTAGTCACTATAGCAGTTGCTGAGCCGATGTTAACCGTAATATCAGTTGTCGGAAAAATCCGCAGAACTTAAATTCATCCTTCTAAAAATGAAGTTCATCAGAAAAAGGAGGATATTTACCCGAAACCTCATCCGAAAATTATACTTTTGATCATGTTTCCTGCAAAAAAGTATAATATCAAGCACCTTATTATCTTTTTCTTCGCCACGTTGCTCTATGCTTTGTGTCAAATGCTTTTCAGCATCATTCTAATGGAAGAGGATTTATGGAAGAATTTTCACATCCAGTTGTTCTCCCATTATATTGTAATCTTAAGTATGTGTATTGCGGATTTCCTGTTATTACTGTTCCTGAATAAGTACTTGCCGTATTCCAGGAATATTTTATTCCGTATTGTGGCCGATCTTGCCGGCCTGACCTTAATATGCCTGATACTTTTGGCGATTTTCAGCTATCTGATATATGAAGTGCTACTTATTCCCAGAGAGGGAATGCCATCGCTCCTTGTAAAATTTGGATTTGGAATGACAACTAATATTCCCATCCTGCTTGTTTTTGAACTCATCTATTATTTCCAGTCCGAACAAAAAGCGATAGCCGATTCCGAAAAAGCCAAACGTAAAGCGCTGTTGTTTCAACATGAAACGCTAAGGGCACAGATAAATCCGCATTTTCTGTTCAACTCATTGAATGTCTTGTCCTCCTTAATCTATATGAACCCGCACAATGCGAACAAGTTCACCAAGGCTCTATCCAAAACCTACAGGTATGTGCTTTCCCTAAATCAACGACCTTTGGTTTCTGTCGAAGAAGAGTTGCGTGCGCTTGAATCATATGTATTCCTGATGAAAATGAGGTTTGAGAACGCGTTTACTTTTACAATAAACAACACATCTGCGTGTCAGAACAAGCTAATTGTTCCTTTAACCCTTCAATTACTGATAGAAAATGTATTTAAACATAACGTAGCGACCGAAGAAACGCCCCTGGATATAAAAATTACCATCGGTAGTGAATACATTGCGATAGAAAATGATATCCAGCCTTCCAGCAATACAGAAAAAGGAGGGATAGGTCTGCAATACCTTTCAAGACAGTATAAGTTGTACACCAAAGAAGTAGTCGTTGAACATAGCAGCCAAATATTTTGCGTAAAGATCCCTTATATCCAGCCATGAAGTATCTAATAGTAGAAGATGAGCGGTTTGCGTATGAAGAACTAAAACGTATGATGACGGAATTACGTCCGGAATATTTGTTGGAGAAACAAACCAAGACAGTCGCTGATACCATCAGGTTTCTAAAATCCTCTTCGGTCGACTTAATACTGATGGATATCCGCCTTGCCGATGGAAACTGTTTCGAAATATTCAATCATGTTGAGACTACAACCCCCGTTATTTTTACCACCGCGTACGATGAACATGCGATCAGGGCGTTTAAATTGAATAGTATAGATTATCTCTTAAAGCCTTTTGACGAAAAGGAGTTAGCGACAGCATTAGCCAAGTTCGAAAGCTTCTTTCATAATCGCTCCTATAAAGCCGATGCTAAAAATCTCGAGGTGATTATGTCCGGGAAAACCAAAAACAGATTTTTGATTTCTAAGGGAGAACAATATCATTACATAGAAACGGCTGATATTGCTCATTTTTATAGTGAAGATAAGGTTGTATTCCTGCACACTTTTCACAATAAAAGGTATATCATAAATTATACGCTAGATCAGTTGGAACATCAGCTCGATGGCGGCTTGTTTTTTCGGGTATCGCGTAACTGCATTGGCAACGTAAAAGCCATTGAGCGTGTAGCCAAATACTTCAATAGCCGTTTGAAATTATCCTTTTCACCTGCTTGCCCACATGAAGTTTTGGTCAGTCGTGTACGGGTGCCTGACTTCCTGAACTGGATGGACGGAATTTTACAATAATTTCCGGTTCTTGTACTTCTTTTCTTTTTCTCATCCAGTCTTTTTGTAGTGAGCTGTGAAAAACTCATATCCATCGTGCTGCATTTCATCCTGTTTGTTTTGAAGCTCGTCGTTTTTGACTTCCGGTATTGCTTCGTCCATTGTTCTTTTGGTAAAAAATAACGCAAGTACCAACAATAGAAATTAAAATTATGAAGTCAATATCATTATTTCTGGCAGCACTGGGAACTCTTCTATGTACTGCCGCAATAGCGCAGGAAGTATCTTTCAAAACCGAACTTCTCGGTAACTCAGGATATTGGTTTCTGCCAAGCGGTGAAAAGCCAAAAGTAAAAATAGGTGATAGCAAAGGTTCAGCTATCGTTTACCAGGGAAAGGTCAATATTCCTCTTTCCATGAAACTGAATGAAAAGAATCGGCCGACCATCTGGGGTCTTGCTTTGGGAGGGTCTTACACCTCGCTTTACAATAGACATTTCGAGGACGATATGGTCTCTGAAATCATGAACCTGCAATTAGGGGTTTATCACCTCAGACCTTTAAACGACAAATGGTCAATGAGAGCGAGCCTGGGTGTGGGCATATTTACGCCCTCTACTGACTTTTCTAAAATCAGATTCAAGCATATGCTTGGGAGCGCTGGCGTTGTTTTCGTCCGCCACCTAAAGCCCAATCTGGATCTTGGCGCCGGTGTCGCTATAAACAGCGCCCTGGGTTATCCGATGATATTCCCTTCCTTTTACCTTAACTGGACCCACGAAGGCAATTTCATTGTCAATGCTGAATTGGTTGATGGTTTGGATGTCTCCGCAAGTTACAAATTCAATCAAGATTTCAAGCTGGCTCTGGCTTTGGAAATGAATGGGCAGATGGCCTTACTGGAAAAAGACGGCGAGGACAAGATCTTTTCACATCAATATATCGTGATGGGCCTTCGTCCTGGGATGCAACTTGGTAAAACAGGGCTTTCTATGTCTGCAATGCTAGGGTTAAATCTGTTTCGACCCGCTGCCTACACCGACAGAACACTGAAAGGGGTATTTGCAACGGATAATGACTATTATTTTTCTGTCTCCCCTTATGCTTCTGTCGGAATAAAATACAAATTTTAAAATGGGGATGATACTGGTTCAACTTGAGATGTTGATTATCAGCGATACGGTTGTGGCGCAGGAACATCCGCAGAAATTTTCTTTGGCACATTGTATTCACCTCGCCATAGATAACAGTTATGCTGCTCATAAGGCAAATCTTGAAGTCATGGAAGGGTATTATTCCAAGGAAGTCCAGCAATACGTATTGCCGCAAATAAATGCTTCCATATTCGACCATAACGTTTAATGCCCACGACGAGTGCGCCAGGAGAATTCATCAACCGGGTCCGCCACACAGGTTCCGGTTCAAATGGGCACAAAAAACGCGGTGAACATTGGTATTACTGTTGAGTAAATTATTTTTTCCCCTGACTTGTTCACGGGAATTAAAATTGCCAAAAACAATCAGGAGTTCCAAAGGCATAGCGCATGCCCAAAGAAGAAATTGTTTTCAATTTAAACAATGCTTTTAAGGATTTCATTGAAATAAAAAGGACGTGAAATATCTTAGGAACAAGCACAAAACTACCATGCCCTGCAGAGGAATATCAATGCGTGGCAAAAGAAATAATTTACAAGTACCGAAAATGAAGCAAACTTTACAAATCATTGCGTATCGAAGTGTTTATGCTGTTGCTTACGCCCTTAGCCTGATGCCCATGTCATTGCTGTACGCAATAGCTACTTTTTGTGAATTCCTGATTTTCGATGTTTTCGAATACAGGAAGGTCGTAGTAATTCAAAACGTTGCACGTTCTTTTCCTGAGAAGCGTTATGGCGAAATACAGTGCATCGTAAAAAAATTCTACGTTTGTTTCACTGCCTATTTTGTCGAAATAATAAAATGCGTGTCCGCCCCGGTAGAAGTTGTCAATCAGAAAATTGTATTTGAAAACCTGGAAATATTAGACAGTTATGTAAATACCGGACGAAATGTCATTGCCTGTCTTGGACATTGTGGGAACTGGGAGATGCTGAATTTCATGCCACAAAAAGTAAGGCACGATATATATGCTGTTTATAAACCACTGCGGTCGGGAATAGTGAACAAACTCATGATTAAGATCAGGTCACGGTTCGGCATGAAGTTAATTCCCGATAGGTTCGTGATACGCCATGTCCTTACCAAAAAATCATCCCCTGCCATCTATTTAATGCTGGCTGACCAATGCCCCCGGATAAAAGAAGATAAATTTAAATTTGAGCTGCTGCATCAGGAGACATATGTCCATTCAGGGATAGAAAAGTTGGCGAATTTGAGTCCATCGGCAGTCGTCTATCTCCATATTACACAACTGTCAAAAGGGAGCTACAAAATATCGTGCATTCCCATATGTTCAGAGGCAGCATCCACGAATGAAGGGGAAATTACCCGGAAATATCTCGATTTGCTGACAGAAAATATTAAAGATGAACCATACGGCTGGCTATGGACACATAAACGATGGAAATGATAAAACGATGATTTACTTCCTCCTCTTCCTATCAACAGCAATAGCCTTCCTACTCATTGGTTGTACAGTTTGTCTGTATTTTTTATTGGAGGCAATTCATGAAGAAAAGGAGTTAGATTGAAGTACGTCAAGATTAAAAAGGAAAACGTGTCCGGTTATTGCTTTCAATAATTGCTAAAGCTTATTGTTTGAATGATAAGTTTCTTGTCCCATCTTGACAGATAGTTATTTGAAAAGAATAATATGTTCCACTGAAACTGATTAAAAAAAACGCAAAAAATATCAGTATTGCTGGACGAAGAATCATATAAACTCACCTGAGCCTATAAAATAAACCAACAAAATAGCCCTTTAGCTTAAAGGCCGCCAAAAGGGCGCCAAATCTGAAATAAAAAAAGGAAATTTATTAACATATCCTGTTTATTCGTTTCTCCGCCAGCTTTATTGTAGTGCTTGGAAATGTGTTGTCGAATGTTCTCTAATATTCCTTAATCTTGCCAATCATTTTCTCCAGGGCCTGGATGGCTATTTTCTTATCCCTGTCTTCGGCTACATAGGACTTGCTTCGCATACTATCGTAGGAAATATCTTTTTGGTGAGCTGTTGATAAAAAGGGAACGATTGTTTTAAAAACCATATTCAGACTGCGAGAGACGATGATCCTGGAATCATCGGCAGATTTTAGAATAAGCGCCAATTGATCTACCGATAACGCGCATAGAAGCTTATTTGTCACTTTACAACTTAGGTTTTCCGGTTCATGAAGTGTCGTGCGTGTCACTGGCTCCTGCACAAGTGAGAATTCGATCTTTTTTTTCAGGTAGGAGATTTCTTGGTCAAACCAACAGTTTAATTCAGTCTTCAAATCCAAAAGCTGTGGACACAAAATAACCCCTGGCTTGCGTCTCATTTGATTAAACTCTTTCAAATGGAACAACAATTTATCCATTTTACCGGGCAGCGTGCTTACCCTGTTAATTTTTTCCTTTATTCTTTGGCTTACTTTACGATTACCATATGGCTGGGCATTCG
>CAMPJM010000161.1 GCA_946886805.1 uncultured Flammeovirgaceae bacterium
TAGCGGAAGCTTCATCGGGAAAATCAAAACTCTCGCCCTCAGGAACAAGCATGTAATTTGCCACAAACTTCATAGAGTTAGGGTTCGGATTAGCTTCCAAATAGAGGGTCACAGGACCTCTTTGCATCTTTTCTTTAACAGTTTCCATTATTGTTTTTATTTATTTCAAAATCACAAAAAGATTCTGAAGTTCTTTTATTCTATTTATTAACTAAAGATGACCTGGTTTTTGTTCCATTAAAAAAGCACAACCTAATTTAATTATTCCGGTCAATGTAGCCTGGTTCCTCTTCTTCGCTTAACATGGTGATAGGATTACTCTTACGGATTAGCCCATTAGGAAGTTCGCCTTCCGTACTTGCTACCACCACGGCAACCACCGTATCCCCGGTTATGTTGACCACGGTACGGCACATGTCTAAAATCCTGTCCGGTGCCACAATCAATGCTATTCCAGCAATCGGAATTCCTATAGATTCCAACACGATAACTAACATTACCATTCCTGCCCCAGGTACACCCGCTGAACCTATAGATGCCAGAGTAGCTGTAAGGACAATCATCAATTGCTGTCCAATTGTCAAATCAAGGCCCAAAGCCTGTGCAATAAAGACGGCAGCAACACTTTGATACAAACTGGTACCGTCCATATTGATGGTGGCGCCCAATGGTAATACAAAACTACTCACTTCCTCACTTACCCCCAATTCTTCCTCTACCTGCCTCATCGTGACAGGTAAAGTGGCCGAACTTGAGCTCGTACTGAAACCCAACAATTGAGCGGGTCTTATCCCTTCAAAAAAATCTTTATATTTAATTTTGGTAAAGAGCTTCAAAATAGTGGGGTAAATGACCATCGCCATCACTATTAATCCAGTCAACACTGTCAAGGAGTACCATAGCAAGGCATATAATAATTCAAAGGCCTGGCCGGGATCGTCGCCAGCCAGCTCTACCAACAAAGAAGCTATCAGCGCAAAAACCCCGTAAGGCGCCAGGATCATAATATATTCCACAATTTTTATGATCACATCATTTAACCCGTCAAAAAAACGAATTACCGGATTTCCTTTTTCTTTTGGAATCTGCAATAAGGCAATGCCTACAATTATGGCGAAAAAAACCACCTGTAACATGCTGCTGTTATCCGAAGCAGCAGAGAAAATATTTTCAGGGATTATATCCACTAATGGTTGTAAAGGACTTTGCTTTTTTAGTTCTCCGGCAACAGAGCTTTTATCCTCAACCTCGCCGCCATACAATGACATCAAATTTTCTCTGGTTTCAACTGGTAGTTGCTTGCCAGGTTGCAGAATATTTACCGCAACAAGGCCCAGAGAAACAGCAATTACGGTAGTAACAAGATATATCCCAATGGTTTTTCCTCCAATACGTGATAGCTTAGAGATATCCCCCAAGTTTGACACACCTACTATTAAAGATGCAAGCACCAGAGGCACGGCAATCATTTTTAGGGCGTTTACAAAAATTGTCCCGAACGGTTTTATGTAATTAATCGTAAAAGAGGAATCCCATCCAAATTGAATACTGGCTATACCAAACAACAAGCCCAGGATAAGCCCAATAACAATCTGAATGTGTAAAGGAATCTTTCTCATAAATGGTTTTTAATATCTAAAAGGAAGGGTTTTATATTCAAAATACTCAAAATCATGATCTATTACCTTATCTATCATCTACAGTCTAATGTTTTTTACCTAGACAAGGCATGCCTTGTCTCTACGTCCCCATCGTTGCCTATTGTCTATTGTCTAATCTCTAATCTCTGTAAGCTTTATACATCAAATAAAAATCTGCAATTACCAATGCTGCCATAGCCTCCACTATGGGTACTGCCCTAGGAACCACACATGGGTCGTGCCTGCCTTTACCTGATACAGTTACCGCATCGCCCTCGTGATTAATGCTCTCCTGATCTTGCATGAGCGTAGCCACTGGTTTAAAAGCCACATTAAAATAAATATCCTCACCGTTAGAAATGCCTCCCTGAATACCTCCGGAATGATTGGTAAGTGTTTTAATTATTCCGTCTTCATTCTTTATGATATCGTTATGTTGGGAGCCATACATTTCTACGCCTGCAAAACCACTTCCATATTCAAAGCCTTTTACTGCGTTGATCGAAAGCATCGCTTTGCCAAGTTCGGCATGCAATCTGTCAAATACTGGTTCTCCCAGTCCCACAGGAACACCTTTTATCACCCCAGTAACTATTCCACCTGTAGTATCGCGCCTTTTCCTAGTTTCATCAATATATTGAATCATTTCCTCGGCTATCTCAGCATCAGGACAACGAACAATATTACTGTCAGTTTTTAACAAATCGAGCTCTGAATATGGTTTGTCCAACTTTATAGGACCCACCTGGGAAACGTATGCGTACGATTCTATGCCTAGCGTTTTCAGGAATTGCTTGGCCAAACTACCACCTGCAACTCTGGCTGCGGTTTCTCTCGCCGAACTTCTGCCTCCGCCCCTATAATCTCTGTGACCGTATTTTTGTTGATAGGTGAAGTCAGCATGTGAGGGCCTGTACTTATCAGCAATATGACTGTAATCCTTGCTTTTCGCATCCTCATTCCAAATCAAAAGCCCAATTGGAGATCCCGTGGTTTTCCCTTCAAATACCCCCGAAAGGATCTGCACCTGGTCTGCTTCTTTTCTCTGAGTGGTAATTTTAGATTGTCCCGGTCTTCGTCTATCCAAATCTACCTGAATAATGGCTTCGTCGATTTCCAGACCTGGAGGGCATCCGTCTATTATGGCACCAATTGCTTTTCCATGTGACTCCCCAAAAGTGGTTACGGTAAATATCTTTCCGAAAGAATTGCCCATTCTATTCTATTTTACTTGCTTTATATTAAAATTACTAAATTTCAGCAAAGGTATAAATTATATATAAAGATGAGCTTTAATTTACTCCCAATGTCTGATCTTCTTAGCTTAAAAACAAACTTAGGGCTTGTAACAAAATAACTTGTACATTTATGCTTTTTTTTGCCCTTTCTCTGCGTTGTGAAATACTAACATAGCTTTGGCTATCCGTATATTTCACGCCTTGGTAAAGAACAAAAAAACTACCTCTAATTTGCACAACTTATTTCGCAACAGGCCCTTACCTGGCCTAATCGGTTCTTTTTTTATTTCTTGAATACCAGCCAACCTGTCAAAATAAGCATTATAACTATAAATACATTTGCGATAATCTTTACAAGATCATATTCTGACCTGCTTTGGAGTTTGTTTTCCTTTTCATTGATCTGATCATAAATTCCCCCACCTAAGGCACTAGAAGATATAAAATCATTTTTAAGGCTTTCTCCGGAGACATTCAAGGTTATATCAGACTGAAGCGTATCATATTGCGCCGAATTAGGGTTGAAAAAAATCCATTTTAAATAATTCCCCAGTTCATATGTTCCAGGTTCTTTGGGTACAACAAAATATTCAAAAGATTTTTCACCCGTAACTTTCCCATTGCTTCTGTTGATATTCAACTGAACGTTGGGATCATAGAACTCAAAGTTTTTGCCCGTCTTGGTTTCTGGATTATCAATTGCCGAAATATTCCCCTCTCCTCTGATAGACATTGTATAATTAAATCCATTACCAGTAGTCGTTTCGTTCTTGTCGATGCTTTCAGAAAGCTTGTAGTCGCCAACAGAAACCTGATCTTTAAGAGGATGGGGTGGAAGGTCTTTTACTGTCACCGTTTTTGATTTGGTATAGAAAGTTTTATAATCTTCCTTGGTGTTTCTTCCAAAAAAAGATGGCTGTTTAGAAACCTGATATTTTATAAGCTTTAACCCTACTGAAGGAAATTTAACAGGCTCAAGGTTCAAAGGATAAAAGGTGGCCTGATAAATTTTATACTGCTGGTACCGTTTCCCATTTAAAACTACAGGTACACTTTGAATACTTTCGATATTGAAATTTTCTTCCCAGCAATTTGCCGGCCTCAATTTCTTTAATATTTCAGCCAATTGGCTTCCCAAATCAAAAAATTGTAATTGAGCCCTATTTGTTTCTGCGACATAAAACGCCAACGTGACATTAAACCCTTCACCTACAAACACCTCGTCTTTGGAAGTAGAGAGAGCCAGAAAGGCATCGGCCTCTACGTCAATAAATTCCTGAGGAGCGTTTCGCCTGCCAAACAAATCCTCAAATGGATCTGAGCCAAAAGGATCAAAAGTACTCCTTCTTTGCTCTTTAGGAGGGCCAACTGTGATTTTCTTACCGGGCGATGAGATTTTCTTTCCATTGACCGTCATTGTAAACGGCTCAAGAGAATAGACACCCTCTCGCTGTGCCACATAATTTTGCGTTATGCTTTGTGATGTTGTTGCTTGGCCATTTATAATTCGAGTTGAAGTAGAAGAGGACGTGCCTCTTTTTAGGAAGCCTTCAATCTCGGGAAACCCATCATATCCTGATAGTCTTTCATTTTGAACAGACAACGTGATCGTAAAGGCTTCATTTAGGGCTATCCGATCAGGGCCGGGAGTTATGGTGATATTCTGCGCCTCCGCTCCCGAATGAAAACAAATTATAGAAGCAAGTAAAAACAGGTGATACTTACAATTTTTTATAACGAAATCAAATAAGTTTTTTTGAAGCTCTTTTACCAAAATAATGAAATGTAAAATCAATTGTAAAATTAAATTATCTATCTAAGAATTATTTATTAACGCTGGAATAGCGAACCTGATTTTATTTTATTGAAATTATTTTATTGAAATTATTTTATTTTAAAATAATAAAATATAACAATTACAATTATAAGACAAATATTTATTGCATTACAAAATTTTCTTCTTTAAAAATTCTTTGTAAAAATACTAAGGTTTTGAAAATTCCGTTAAGTAATTGATTGAAATAACATCTTCAGGAGCGAATTAAAGAATATAATTTAATTAAGATTGTTCTTTTAGTTTTTTGTTTTGAATACTGCATAATTTTTCTTATATTCAAGCAAGAAAAAGGGGCGGAAAATTTATTTATTTTAAGACATTTTTAAACTTAATACCGCTATGTTAAACTATATTAAAACAATCCTATCAAAGGTAAGCTTTAGCAAAGAACTTTTTGAAAAAGAGCTAAAGAAAGCAATTAAAATGTTAGTGCCGGATGAACTTGAAGATCTGAAAGTTTGGTGCTATTCAAAGTTTGGGCATTTATACCAATCTATTTTAAACAAGTGTTTTTTAAACATCGCCTAAATTTGACAAATTATTTAGCCTGTTCCTGAAAGAGCGGGCTTTTTTTGTGCTTTAAAAAATCAATATTCCTTTTAAGACCCTCAAACTTTGTTCTTTTAACAGCAGATTTTTGAAAAACCGTATTAAAAACATCCTTTGTTAATTCTTCCCAATCGTTCATCGTCAATTTTTCCAACTCAGGATGAGGTTCAAATTCTGCCTCCGTATGCTTTTTCGCAAACCTGTTCCACGGACAAACATCCTGACAAATATCACAACCAAACATCCATTGGTTAAATTTTCCTTTTACTTCTTCGGGCAACTGCTCCTTTAGTTCGATGGTATAGTAAGAAATGCACTTACTTCCATCCACTACATAGGGGCTAATTGCATCGGTTGGGCAGGCATCTATACATCTCGTACAGGTTCCGCAATAATCTTTTACCGGCCCGTCATACTCAAGCTCCAAATCCAGGATTAATTCGGCAAGGAAAAAAAAGCTACCGTCATTTTTATTCAACAAGAGACTGTTTTTACCAATCCAGCCCAGTCCACTTTTTTTTGCCCAGGCCCGTTCCATTACCGGGGCAGAATCAACAAAAGCCCTACCGTTTACCTCACCTATTTCAGACTGGATTTCACTGACCATCTCTTTCAATTTTTCTTTTATTACGAAATGATAATCCTTGCCGTAAGCATACTTGGAGATTTTGTAGTGAGAAGACTTAAAAATGTCTTTCTGTGGGTAGTAATTATACATTAAGGTGATGACAGATTTAGCACCATCAACTAATTTCCGTGGGTCGAGTCTTTTTTCAAAATGATTCGCCATGTATCCCATTTTGCCGTGGCTCCCTTGATTTAGCCACTTTTCTAGTCCGGGTGCTTCTTCTTCCAAAAAATCGGCTTTGGAAATCCCGCAATATTGAAACCCCTGCTTACTTGCCAGAGCTTTTATAAATGCAGTATTATTGGTTTTAGAAGAAAAATTCATGCGCTAAAAGACTGTGACGAAAATCTTATCTAACTATGCTTCTTGAAAATGCTGGACCAAGGAAATTAGTTTCAAAATAAGAGTCTTGGAACGACTGGCGTGCGCCAGTCGTTTTCCAAGACCTTTTCAACCAGCTATGGAATGAGATACAAACATACAGGAAAATTTTTAATATGTTTAAACATTTGAGCTTTTTTTTAAAATAATTTTTTTGAAAAAAATTTCCCGGTTTGTCCTAATTAAAAGATTGAAAAACTTGTAACTGCTCACCTACAAACGACATTAAAACATTTCGTCATTCCCCCAAAGGGATGCCTTCGGCGCGGAATTTACGAAGAGAAACGAAGTAAATATCCGGAATCCCTCATTTGAAAAATGGAAATGGCTCATATCAAACTTCTACATTCCATAGGTGGGGATTCTCCCATAGGGATGCCTTTGGCGCTGATCTTCGCTCAGCTTCGTCAGGAATGACGTCTTTTGATGCTGAGTAGTTACAAACACTTTAAGTTTTAATGGACTACCAAGCAAGAAAATCGCTTTTAGGCTTGTGTGTTGAATTTTTCAAAAGTTTCTCCAAACATAAAGCAGAAAAAGGCCGCTCTCCTTCTATTAAAAAGTTTCGGAAAATAAGGAACACATAAATTTACCGATCAACAATTTCCCATGGCAGATCAACTAAATAAGTTGCCGGTAGCGGGTGGTGGGACTATTTTTAAATGTTTATAAGCTAATTCTGTCGCTTCCCTTCCTCGTGAGGTCCTTTTAATATAGCCTTCTTTAATCAAAAACGGTTCATAAACTTCTTCAATGGTTTCAGACTCTTCGCTACAGGCAGTGGCAATAGTACTTAATCCCACAGGCCCTCCTTTAAACTTTTGAATAATTGTAGCCAGTATCCTGTTGTCCATTTCGTCAAGGCCGTTGTGATCAACATCCAAAGCAGATAAAGCAATTTCTGATATTTCTTTTGTGATAATACCCTTCCCTTTTATCTGGGCAAAATCCCTTGTTCTTCTCAAAAGATTGTTGACTATCCGGGGCGTGCCACGGCTTCTTCTGGCTAGTTCATAGGCCGCATCGTCTTCGATCGGGGTATTTAAAATAGATGCAGACCTTTTTACTATAGATTTTAACAACTCGGCATCATAATATTCGAGTCTTGCATTTATACCAAACCTTGCCCTTAGTGGGGAAGTAAGCAATCCAGCTCGGGTAGTAGCACCAATAAGAGTAAAGGGATTGAGATTAATCTGAACCGTTCGGGCGTTGGGCCCCGAATCCAGCATGATATCTATTTTGTAATCTTCCATGGCCGAATAGAGGTATTCCTCCACAATGGGATTTAGGCGATGGATTTCGTCAATAAAAAGCACATCATGCGCTTCAAGGTTAGTAAGTAAGCCCGCCAAATCACTGGGTTTGTCTAAAACAGGTCCAGAGGTAACCTTAAGGCTTGAATTTAACTCATTGGCAATAATATGAGATAAGGTAGTTTTTCCCAATCCCGGAGGACCATGTAGCAGCACATGATCTAATGGTTCTGCACGTCTTTTTGCAGCCAGTACAAATATTTTGAGGTTATCAAGCACCTTTTGCTGACCGGTAAAATCGTCAAAACTCAAAGGCCTTAAAGCTCGCTCTATTTCTTTTTCTACCGGATCAAGATTTTTTCCTTCTCCATTGAGGTAATCTTCACGCATATCATTTAGTAACTTTTACAAAGGTAGTGATTTTGTGAAGGTAAATATATTATTCGATTCTATTTGAAATAGAAGAGAAATTAAGTACGCTGTTTTTAGAGAATCATACACCGATGTGGCAAGTATTGCTATCCTGTGAAGGTACTTGTGAAGAGATGTAATCCTATGGAAACTGATTAACAGATATTATTCTTTGTTAATTTTTGTATTCTTGCCATCATGCCATTTATCCATTTTACGAGACAGATAAAAAGAATATACAAAAGGGGCGACAAAAGCTGCGAGGGCTATAATGACCAATATAAGACCTATATTCATGATTCTAATCTTTTTAATTCTAATAGGAGGCTATATCTTCTATACATCTAAGCAAATAGGA
>CAMPJM010000162.1 GCA_946886805.1 uncultured Flammeovirgaceae bacterium
ACTAGTTTTAAAACAATGAAGCTATACTTTGGAGGCATGTTTTTTCATGCCATTACAATTATAAATAAAATTTAAGTTCATGACAAAATTTATTGTACTTCTCAAACTCATAGGTATTCAATTCAGGTTGATATCAAAAAGCGGTATAAATCGTTGGCATTACAAAGCCACTTTGCTGAATTTTGCTGGCCCCGAATTAAGTGATACCAAGTTCAACCCGCATAAATCATGACTCCATTATTTAAAAAGCTCAATTTTAGGAAGCAAAAAGAAATTCTCATCTTACATCATCCAGTGGAATTTGAAGGAGAAATGAAAGTGATGGAAGAGCATACAACCATCAAGACCAGCATTAATGAAGCAAAAGAAGTGGAATTTGTTTTATCGTTTGTAAGGACGCAATCCGAAATTGAAGAAATTGCACCTGCTGTTCTTGACCTACTAAAAGGGGATGGAGTAATTTGGTTTGCCTATCCAAAAGGAACTTCGAAAAAATACCACGTAGAAATAAACAGAGACAAAGGTTGGGGGATTTTAGAGAAACTGGGGCTAAAAGGAGTGCGGTCTGTGGCTATTGACAGTGATTGGAGCGCAGTACGATTTAGAAGGGTAGAATTTGTGAAATTCCGCAGTTAGAATACTGAATAATAAGAATGATTTGAGAAGCTGAATAAAACCAGCAGGAGCTTTTTCCCAATGGCAGTGAGATTGATTAAACAACGCTCTTCCGGATTTGCCCCAAAAGGATGCCTATGGCACAATCTGGAAGCTCTAACCTAGGATTTGTAATCCTATTTCAACAAATCTAAAGGCATTGCAAATGCTTGCTTTAATTAGACGGGATTACAAATCCCGACCAGCGGTGTCTCTCTACTTTAGCAGCACGGCAAGTTTTAAAAAGGTTTCCCGCAATAAGCGGGGCTAGCTTTCTTGGATGAAATTGATTTATAAATGAGCGGGACGCTCTAAGGAAAATGGTCGTAGCGAGACGCTACGACCAGGGTAGTTTGCTCTGGAAGCTTTAATTAAGGATTTGCAATCCTTTTATGCCAATTTTGATACCAGACTATCGAATTGTGCTGCTGACTTCCAATTATCCACCCTACTCCGCCAACTCCCTCAAGTCCACAGGAACCACCCTTGATACACCTTGCTCAATCATGGTGATGCCATAGATTACATCTGTGCTCGCCATGGTTCGTTTGTTGTGGGTAACAATAATAAACTGCGACTCGGTGCTGAATTTTTTAATGATATTATTAAACTTATCGATATTGGCATCGTCTAACGGGGCGTCTACCTCATCAAAAATACAAAAGGGTGCCGGTTTTAAAAGATAGATGGAAAATAGCAGAGAAGTGGCTGTCAGCGTTTTTTCACCACCCGATAATTGATTTATCGTCAACGGCCTTTTTCCTTTTGGCTTAGCCATAATTTCAATTGATGATTCCAAGGGGTTTTCAGGATCGCTCATGATCAAGTCACAGTCATCTTCCTCGGTAAACAGCGAGCGGAAAACAATGATAAAATTCTCTTTTATTTTTTGAAAAGCATCTAAAAAAGTTACTTTAGCTACCTCGTCTATTTCTTTGATCGTATTCATCAAAGAATTTTTTGCATTCACAAGATCCTCTTTTTGCTCAGAGATAAAGTCGTGCCTTTGCTTTATCTCCTCATAGGCTTCCATTGCCATTGGGTTTATAGGCCCAATTTTTTCCATCCGCTCCTTTGCAGAATTTACTAGTTCGCGCAAATCCTGTTCGCTTAGATCTAGGGAAGCTCCTTCATTTTTATCATCGTTGTCTTCCTGATCCTCTTCCTCGATTAATGCGTCAAGGTCAATGTTAAATTCAACAGACAATCTTTCCTTGACGCTGCTTAGGGTCAGCTTGGTATCGTTGAGCTTATTTTGAAGTTCTAAAAGTATGGTGTCTGCAATTTCTCTATTTCTCTGGATTTCACGGCTTGTTTTATCGGAGCTGTCTATCTCTCCTCTCGAAGCATAATATTCTTTTTCCGCATCATTTACTCCCTGCTCAATAGCCTCCTTCTCTGTATACATCTCCAGCAGCTCATCCTCGTTTACTTCAGCACTTTCCAGTAGCGTTTTTATCTCTGTTTCATTATGTTTCAGCTCGTCCTGGTTTTTAGCTATTCTTTCAGAGCTGCTTTCGAAGGTGTTTTGTTTAAAACCTATTTCCTGTTCCAGGCTTGCAACTTTGTTTTGCTGTTGGTGAAACAGGATGTTTTCCTGATTGTAAGCAGCAGATCTCTCTGCTAAAAGCGCATTTTCCGTAATTAAATCATTGTTTATCAAGTTGATGCGCTTTTCGTAATCAGCCAAATTGCCCTTTTCTTCCCGCGCTTTTGGTTCTATATCAGCTATTTCTTCTATTAACTGCTCCAGCTTTTCTTCAATATCTTCTTTTTTGTTGCTGTTGCTGTTCAGCATCTGTGCAAGCTGTTCGTGCTTTGTTTTTACCGAAACATATTCTTGATTGATGAGGTTGATCTCTTTTTGTAATGCTTCAATTTCCTCCCGATGAGTGTTTTGCTTCAAAGCAAACAAATCTCGTTGCTCCTGCTCTAGGCTCTTTTTTATCTGATCAATTTTTTTATGGAGGATTTTGATATCTTTATCAAGCTTCTCCAGATTTTTGGCCCTTCCTATTCTTTTTCCCTCGAACAAACCAACAGAACCGCCAGAAACACTGAATTTCCGCCTGATTACTTTTCCACTTTGTGTTATAAAAGTGCCATCATCATGAGTCGGTATTTGATGGTAATCTCCTTGCAAAATGTAAACACCATCCAGTATATAAGAGATCAGCTTCGCATATTTACTATCATACTCCACGATTTCAGAAGCAGGAGTAGCATTATCATACATTTTGAATTCAAAAGCATTGAATTTTTCGAATTTTTCCAATACAAAGAAATTCGCTTTTCCCTTTGCTGCATCGCTCAATAAATTTACCGCTTTGTAGGCTTGGTCTTCCGTTTCTACAATATAGTAGTTCATGTAAGACTCCAGATAGTTCTCTATGGCCACCCGGTAATTTTCGTCACAGGTAAGAATATCGGACAACAAAGGCGTATCTTTTGACCAGTGCGTGTGCTTTTTTAGAAACTTAATCGCTTCAGGAAAACCTTCCAAATTATCGACAAGGGACTTGGTGAGGTTGTATTCATTTTGAAGCGCATCAACTTTACGGCTATTCTGGGTAAGTTCTTCCCTTATTACTTCTATCGTTTTTTCAGTATCCTGGATTTGTTTTTGAATAGCATTTTCAGACGCAACTAAAGCATCGTATTGATCATTCTTTTCGTGAAGTATCTCGGACAGTTCTACTGCCTTTTCATCAAATTCACTGAGGCTTGCCGTTTGGCTTGAATTGTCATACGTAGCTTTTTCAAGTTCTTGCTTTAGTGATGATGATTGTAACTGCTTTATTTCCAGCGATTTGTTAAGTTGGTAGGAGATCTCCTGTTTTTCTCTAAAAGTTTTATTTATGGTATTTACTTCTTCGTGTAAGGCAGTAGTTTTCTGCTTTTGTTCGTCTAAAGTGTCTTTTAACTGCTCAAGCTTAAGAGCCGTTTCATTATATATTTTTTCAGCACTTTCTCTTTCCCTTTCAAGGCTTTGAATACTAAAAGCGGCTTTTTCGTTGCTTATTTTATCCTGCGTTAATTGCTCCTGTAGTCCTTTACTCTTATCATTTAGAAAGCGGAGTCTTTCGTTTTTTATCTTTTTATCGCTTTCGTATTGCCTGATTTTGTTTACATGCTCATTTAAAGTTTTTTGCCTGCTAGACAGTAGTTTTTCTTTGACGACCAAATCAGCTTTGGCTTTTTCCAGTTTAGCGTCCTGTTCTGCTAATTGCTTGTTTAACGAAGTCTTTTTATCCTGCTCGGCTTCTATGTCTTTTTTAAGCTTAGAATAAGCCTCAGATTGCTTCTGAATGGTTTTTTTTGCCAGTGCTATACTTGAAATTTTATATTCTTCTTTGATCTTAAAATACCGCTCTGTTTGCTTTGCCTGCTTTTCTAATGACTTAAGGTTTTTGTTTATTTCAAATAAAAGGTCGTCAACCCTTTCTAAATCTGCATCAGTGCCTTCTAATTTTCGGAGGGTTTCCTTTTTACGGACTTTAAATTTCGATATCCCGGCAGCTTCTTCAAAAAGCCCTCTTCTTGAGTTATCCTTATCGTTCAGGATATCATCAACCATTTTGAGCTCGATAATGGCATAACTATTTGAGGCAATCCCGGTATCCAAAAATAGATTTGTTATATCCTTTAACCTGCAGGTTACACCATTGAGTTGGTATTCACTTTCACCGGAACGATAATACCTTCGGGTGATCGTAATTTGGGAATATTCTGTGGGCAGTAAGTTTTTTGTATTATTAAAAGTAAGCGATACCTCTGCTAACTGAGTGGGTTTCCGTGTTCTGGTGCCGTTAAAAATAACGTTTTCCATTTTGTCGGAGCGCAATGCTTTTGTCTTTTGCTCCCCTAAAACCCATCTGATAGCATCTACAACATTAGATTTTCCGCATCCATTGGGGCCAACGATGCCTGTAATCCCGGCATCAAAATTAATCGTCATTTTATCCCCAAAACTCTTAAACCCTTTAATCTCTAATTTTGTAAGCTGCATTTAGAAAGGTTATATCTACATTAGCTACAAATTTAAAATTATTTCTTAGATTTGTTTGCATCATGGATAATATTCAATTAATACTTTACATCGTTTTTCTGGTAGGTTACTTTCTTTTTAAGCTTTTAACTGGCAAAAAGAAGCCTGCAACACGTGAGGATACTCGTAAATTTGATCAACAGCCTGAGAGGGATTCTCCGGAGTACACATCAGAGTATGAGCAGTACGATCCTGAGGAATCCAGTCGTCCAAAATCTTTTGAAGAAATACTTGAAGAGCTGGCCGGGGGCGGTAAGCGTAAAGAAGTAGCAAGGGAAACGCAGGAAGTTAAAAAAAATATCCAACGGAAAGAGGAAAAATTAGGCGAAGATTTTCCTCAAGTAGGAAAGAATTTTGAAGCGAGTGGAAATGAGGTATATCAAAAATCTATCAACGATGCTAAAAAATATTCCACTTTAGATGAACGTATTGATCTTGAGAACCTTGATATAAATAGAAAAGAGGTTGTGGAAATTGAGGAATTGGAGGAACAAAAATCCAATCCATATCTAGATATGTTCTCCAACCTTGAAGATGCAAAAAAAGCTATTGTAATGACGGAGATATTAAACAGGAAGTACTGAGAAAGGTCAATCGTATTAATTATATAGCACGTTTGTTTAATTTTTATTCCAGCTATTTTTCAACCTAAGCGACGGGTATAAAATAATATTGATCCTAATTGTTTTTGTTGTGAAAGCAAAAGGCTCAATTAATATTCCTGTTGAAACTCGATAATGATTGATGATTTCTTTTCCCAAAGACATTAAGTTCAAATATAGCTGGAGGAAATACCAGCAACGTGTCTTAGATGAACTTCAGGAACATATTACCGATGGCCATCTGCATATAATTGCACCTCCCGGCTCGGGCAAAACTGTTTTGGGTTTGGAGGTTGCCATAAGGATAAATCAGCCAACCTTAATTCTTGCCCCTACCATTGCCATAAGAAATCAATGGATTCAGCGGTTTTGTGAATTATTTCTTCAAATAAATCAAACACCAGATTGGATTTCCAGAGATATTCGTAACCCTAAATTTTTGACGGTTGTAACCTATCAGGGGCTTCATGCGGCTTGTAATAATGTCAGCATTTCTGAAGAGGAAATAGACGAAGAAGTAGATGAGGCTGATGAAAATCAAAAGGAAGCATCTACTCATCGAAACCTTCATAATATTGTGAAGGGACTAAAAGGGCAAGGCATTAAAACTATAGTGGTAGATGAAGCGCACCACCTTAAAAACGAATGGTGGCATACTTTGTCGAAGGTAAAGAAGGGAATTGATCCATATATTGTAGGTTTAACTGCGACGCCACCATATGATGTTTCCTATAATGAATGGCATAGATATTTGGAACTGAACGGGCCTGTAGACACAGAAATTTCTGTCCCAGAGCTGCTAGTGGAAGGTAATTTATGCCCTCATCAGGATTATATTTTCTTTTCGGCACCTACCAGGGAAGAAAATGAAAAAATTATTGAATTTAGAAAGAACATCGACCACCTGTTTCAAGTCCTAAGCAAGGACGAAACGATTTTGAACGCATTGGTTGGCCATCCGGTTTGGCTTCATCCACACAGTCACCTGGACTGGATCTACAGCAATTTTTCCTGTTATTCCGCTATCTTAATTTATATAAATGCGAACGGGATAGAAATTCCGGAAGTACATTTTGAGGTGATTGGCGATAAAAAGCTAAAGATTCCAACCTTAGATTATAAATGGATCGAAATTATTCTGGATTTCTATCTGCACAGTGATAAAGTAAACTTTCAACAATTTGGAGACCACCGGAAATCCCTCGAAAATAAATTAAGGCGGTTTGGCGCGATGGAAAAACGGCAGATCAATTTCTTTTACAACAGGAAAGTCACCGGCTCATTGACCTCCAGTATGAGTAAGCTAAATAGCATCAAAGAAATTGTTGATTTCGAATATGGTCAGCTGAGAAATAACCTGAGAATGGTGATTTTAACAGATTTTATCAGGAAGGAATTCTATGTCAATACACCAGAAAACCATCTTGAATTAAATAGAATGGGTGTTGTTCCAATTTTTGAAAAGTTACGTAGGGATAACCCTCTCGGAATGAAGATTGGAATTCTGTCCGGTTCAATGGTTGTCATTCCTAAATCTTCTTTACCTATCTTCAAGGAAAAAGCACTGAGGAATGGAATCGCAGATATTGATTTTGCGCCAGTTCCATTTGATAATAACTATCTTTTAATTCATCAAACCGAACACCTAAAGCACCTGATTGTACATATTGTTACACAAATTTTTCAGGCAGGAGAGATCGAAGTGTTAGTAGGTACAAAATCTTTGTTGGGAGAAGGTTGGGACGCACCAGCAATTAATGCATTAATTCTTGCTAGTTTTGTTGGTTCATTCGTGCTTTCCAATCAAATGAGGGGCCGGGCTATCAGGACACAACAAGGAAATGTTGAAAAAACGGGCAACATTTGGCATTTGGTGTGCATAGATCCATCAAGCCCAACGGGAGGCACCGATTTCGAATTACTTAAACGAAGGTTCAGAAATTTTGTAGGGGTATCTAATAACGAGGAGGCAAGAATAGAAAATGGCATTGGACGGTTGGAAATTCCGGAAACTATTCATGTCAGAAAGGAAGAAATTGATATTTGCAATTCAAGGACCTTGAATTTTGCGGGTGATAGACAAGCTCTTAAAAGACAGTGGAAAACGGCTCTTAAAAAAGGTACATGTCTGGTCGAGGAAATTAAAGTTCCTTTTCCACCGAACCGCTCCTATAAAAATGTAAAAAAGCTCTACTATAACAAGACAATAAGGCATTTGATGGGAATGTTAGCCTCGGGGCTAATGGCCTTCGGTTTTGAATCTTTGGAAAGGCTTTTACGGATGGCAAGGCATATCCGATCAATCCAGGATTTGTACCTTTTCTTTTCTGTGGTAGGAGGGATCGGCTTGGTGCTTTTTGGTGGATTAACCTATAAAACATTGAGGCTTTATATCCATTATCGTGATATTTCCAAAGATCTTCAGGGGATAGGAGAGGCACTGCTCTTTTCTTTGATAGAAACTGGTACTATTCATACCGATAAACGGCAATTGAAGGTAATTACTTCCGTAGACGACGATGGAGCTGTTTTCTGTCATTTGGAAGGGGGAACTACATTTGAAAAATCTACCTTTATAAATTCGCTTCAGGAAGTAATCGGTCTTATTGATAATCCCCGATATGTTATCATCAGAAAGAGTAGGTTCCTTTATTTTATAGAACAGAAAGATTTTCATTCCGTGCCTGAAATCCTCGGCAGGCACAATAAACTAGCGGGGGTTTTTCAAGAAAATTGGAAAAAATATGTTGGCAACTGCGATTTGGTTTTTACCAGAACGTTGGATGGAAGAAAGCGTTTGTTACAATACAGGGTAAAATCATTATCCTCGCAATTGGAGTACGACGATCCAATAGAACATGTGAATAAGTGGAGGTAGATGCC
>CAMPJM010000163.1 GCA_946886805.1 uncultured Flammeovirgaceae bacterium
CTTTTAGGTCAATATTGTGCTACAGATGATGAAGAGACTATTATTCAGGGAGTTGAAACTGTCAAAAGTATAATTTCAAAGCATTTTGTGCACCGTGATGAGGCTCAAATTATCAAATCGACGATCAGAGAAAAAGGCTCCCACAGAATTATAGATAAAGTTTCTGTAAAACTAAATGACAGGCAGGACAGGTATGAAGCCTCTTTTGCAAATTTGGGATTAGCACGGATCCCAATTTCGGATGAAATCATAAAACAACATCAAAAATTATTGTCCGGAGGTGTCTGGTGCATTTTAACCCTGGCTTATATGCCGTCGGATGAAAGAGATCATATTCCTTGGATTATTGAGGATCTCAAACCTATACAAATCTCCAATATTGATGTAAATGAATACAAAAAGGAGCGTCCAAACTTTACGAAAGAAGAATGGATTGATCTATTGATGCAATCAATTGGCTTGAATCCTGAGGAGTTTACCCTAAGGTCAAAACTGCTCCAACTAATGAGGCTTATTCCTTTTGTTGAGAACAACTACAACCTCATAGAGCTTGGACCAAAAGGAACTGGAAAATCTCATATCTATTCAGAATTATCCCCTCACGGCATTTTGATATCAGGAGGAGAGGTTTCAAAAGCAAAATTGTTTGTCAATAATAGTACAGGAGATATTGGTTTGGTGGGTTATTGGGATGTAGTAGCCTATGACGAATTTGCAGGAAAAACAAAACGTGCAGACAGAGGGCTGGTTGATATTATGAAGAACTATTTGGCCAACAAATCTTTTTCCAGGGGAACAGAGGTTTACGGTGCGGCAGCTTCTATGGTTTTTGTAGGTAACACAGATCATTCTGTGCCTTATATGCTTAAGCACAGCGACCTTTTTGATGCATTGCCTAAGGACTACTATGATTCTGCATTTTTAGATAGATTACACTGCTACATTCCCGGTTGGGAGGTACAGAAGCTGAGAAATGAAATGTTCTCTTCGAACTATGGATTTATCGTTGATTATTTAGCAGAAGTTCTTCGTGACTTGAGAAGGGAAGATAGAACGCAGGAATACCGTAACTATTTTGAACTTTCTGATTCAATAACAACACGGGATAAAACATCAATCTCTAAGACTTTTTCGGGCTTGGCGAAGATCATCTATCCTAATGAAGAGATGAAAGAAGAGGATGCCAAAGAACTTTTGGATCTGGCGATCGAGAGCAGAAAAAGAGTAAAGCAACAACTTCAGAAGATGGATGAAACTTTTGAAGGAGTGGATTTTAGTTATATAGTCAAAAGTTCAGGAAAGAAAGTAGAAGTAGAAACGCTTGAGGTGCTCGAGTTTGGTGGGACTACGATAAAAGAAAAGAAGTCAGGATCTGAAGATATTATTGACGTTTCAGCAGAAAAAAGTGACGGTTCCAGCCAGATGCAATTGGAGGCAAAGCAGAAAATCATCAGGGACAACCAATCCGGTATTTCCTATGAAAATCTCTTTGGAGCTTACCTGTTGGGAGCAACAGAATTTAAGTTAGTTGATCCGTACATAAGGATGCCTCATCAATTGAGGAACTTTATGGAGTTTGTGAAACTTCTTGCAGATCAAAAAGACCCTGAAACA
Source organism: uncultured Flammeovirgaceae bacterium (assembly GCA_946886805.1). The sequence goes on from CAMPJM010000163.1 coordinate 1,615, forward strand.
GAAATAAAACTTCACTTGGTCACCACTTGCGATGAGGAATACCTGGAGAACAATCGAGAGGCTTTTAATAGTATGGCTCTTTCTGTTGAAAGTATGGGTATTATTTTGACGTTTGAATTTGATGACTTTATTCATGATAGGTATATCGAAATGAACAATGGCTGGAAAATCATTTTAGGCCGCGGTCTGGATATTTGGCAGCGAACTGGGGGTTGGTTTGACATTAATGAATACGTACAGGAGAAGAGGCAGTGCAGGAGTTTTGAGGTGACGTTTATTAGCAGTAAATAACAGGAATATGAGAGTAGGTAAGTTTTTAGGGAAGTATAACATTACGGAAGACAGTTTGAAGGAAGCCCTTAAATTGTGGAGTGATAAAAATTATTCCAGTAATTCTAAACTGACGGAGGAAGAGTTCGAATATTTGGATAAATATTTTCGAAGAGAAAAATTAAAAAGAGAAGAGGCTGAATTACGCGGAATATTGAAAGGAATAAGATTGGATGACAGTTTTTCTTTTTCTAAATCTGAAGAGGATAATTACCCCCTTCTTTTCAAAAGCTATAAGGCTTTAATAACAGACGTGGAGTTAATAACTGAACGATCTCATCCCTATGAAGAACTTTCAAGAAAAGAACTTAGAGCTCTTCTTCGGTCAAAGTATAAAGGGATTGAATCTATTCAGGACTCAATTTTTGAAAATAGGAAAAAACCGAAGGTTGCCTACTACACATTTGCGGACAAAAATTCTGAACACCTGACCTTTCCTGATGGTGGAAACCCGTTCCACAGTAGTTTAGGTGATGATGAAGAGGCTCATACAGCAAGTTGGAATATTGATTAATTAAGGAATGAACTGACTAAGTAAACAAAATCGAGACGGTAGCAATTATCAACTTTACTAACAAGCAATAATTTATTGGCATCTAAAAAAGTTACTTATAACGTCCCAGGCATAGGAAATTTAACGGCTAATGTTTTTCCTTATACGAAGGCATTATATGATTTCTTAGATCATTACAAGCATATTAATAGGCTCAGAAGGATAAATCAGTTAGGTAGATTGAGAGATGTATTTCAAGGGGCACATCATAATAGATTTGAGTACGTATTTTTACAACTTTCACTAATTTCTGAATTATGTCAACATAAAAGAGGTGATTTAGGTTTAGGATCAGCTCGAAAATTCTGTGGCAAAATTGAAGATTTAGAAAAATATCCATCAACAGGAGAACTCCTACAGTGTTTAGTTTTGTTAAACAACATGGGGTATTTGGAAGGTACTTTATCAACATCTCGTGCTTGGCTCACTTTATTAAAAAGCGACAAAACTCTGTCGAATGTTTTTCAGAATGGGCTGGACCTAAAAGACCGACCATTTTACAGGCAAATTTTACAGAATTATGATTATTACAATTTCCATATAGTTTTAGCCTTATTTCAGTTGCAGCGTTACAAGCGAAAAGGAAATGATATAGTTGAATTTTCCTCCGAACTCTTGCGACAATATTATTCAGTTGATAGGTCCAGTATTCAAGTTGTTCAACTGAGAAAATTGTATGATAGCATCAGGCAAATTTCTTTTATAACTCTTGATTCTCTTTATGCTCCTGTCCCCTTTAATTTAGATCTCTCTTCTATATTATTAAACTTCGACAATCTCATAGAATCTTTATTTATAAAGAATACTACTTATAGGGTTGCACTACATAACCTCGAACGGGTGCTTCAGAATTCTGTTTACCTGGCCTCGGACTCCTGTATTAATACGGGGAAGGCATCTGAAGAAAAATTTGATGAATTGAAGGATCTCACCTCCGGGATAACTAAAATTGGTGAACTATATAATGTTGTGTGTCCTTCATGTAGTTCAGAATATGGACAAAGTGAAATAGAAGAAATTGACTGGTATAGAGAAAGAAAAGTAATTCAGGAATACAATGTTCCTTTATGGAGGGACCTCCCAGAACCTTTACAAGATGAAGTGAAATGGGAAAAGTTAATGAGACTTAAAATTGGAACATCTCGTGTAAGAGTTGGTCTGCTAAAGGATTCCCATACGCGCGTAGTAAAATTGTCATTTGGGATAACAACTGAAGACAATAATCAAAGCCTTAGAGCTACTTTGAAAATCTGCTCGGAAATCGTTAGGTTTAAAGCTTTGCTGCCGCAGCGACGTCGGAGAATTGAAGGGGATGCTAACGAGGTAGTACTGTTATCTTTTTTATTTAAATCCATTTTTGGATGGAATAAAAGGTTCATCTTTGAAAATAAGAACAGAAATACTTCAGCGATTGTAATTGCTAACGGTCGTACTCAGGTAACTAAAGAAATCAATAATTATCTTGAGTCATCAAAGGAAGATTTAGCACCTGATGAAATTTTTGAGGTAGAAAAAATATTGGATTTTGTTGAAAATTTACGGTACACGGGCCTAACAATAGTTTTCTTGGGTGGTGCAAAATTATTTAAAGAAGGGGACAGTAATGGGAGTGCTGAATTTGACGGTTTAGTTGTATGCCCAACCATTAATCCAAAGGAAGTTTTTGGATATATTATAGAGGCTAAAAATTACAATAATGGTGTTACAGAAGCAAAAAGACAACTTAAAAAAAGGGTTGGTATACATTTACTTCAAAACCTAACAATGGAGGTCAAGGAGTTGAATGACAGAGCTGCATTTGCAGAAATTAAGTTAAAGGTTTAGTTTAAAAGTAGGAGCTTTGAAAATCCCGAAAAAAATCCTCCAAATCTTTGTTATATACACCTATAGCCAATAGTTCCTCATCTGCTTTTCCTTCTGTCATATCCCAAATTGAAGCATTTACACCTATTGAACTAAGATACGTAACCTTGTCATAAGCTACAGATACAGCTTTTTCGCTAATGTCTGGTACCAACAAGACCTTGTAACCTATTAAACAGGCTGATTTAGCCTCTGTCAGTCCGTTCAGACCTCCAAATGCCAACCAGGTAAACTGGGGCAGGAGAATTGCTCCTACAACAGCTGTTTTCTCACTTTCCACCAAGATCACGAGATCTATTCCTTTTCTAATTGACTTAAGGAGATGAGCCCCAAACAAACAGGAATAGTAGCCATCATCATTTTTATAAGGTGCTTTAAATCGATTGGTTCTCTTCCCATTGTCTTGATAATAACAAATCTTATTTTTCTGTACCTGGAGATCTTCATTGATTAGCCAGAAAACAGTACCTCCGTCTTTTGTTGAGCCGAGGGCATAGTCCTCCTTAACACGATCTACATCGTGCTCTGGATAGTTCTTTCTGAGATACTGCAGCAGATTATTTTCCGGTGCTACCTCGTAGTATTTCCAGATCAGCGATTCAGGTATAAATCGTTGATCCGGAGTATTACTTGTAGAACCTAAACTTTCTGAAAAGTTTAGAGTAGGGGAGATCACCACATCCGTGTCCCAAGAGTTGGTTATTTCATTCCATTGATACTCTTGCCCTTTTTCATCTTTGTACAAAGCGGGTGGGGCAGTAGCTTTTCCGCAGGAATGACAGTAACCATAGATCAGTGGGAAACCTCTATAATTGACAAATTTTCCATCAGTATTCCGTTTGCCACAGCAGGGAGTAATGAGTTGGTAATTCCGCCTATTGTCAAATTTTAATGACCTGTCAATTTTGGTAAGCATTGGGTACATTGTTGTGCAACGTGCAACATGCAAACTTCTTTTAAACCAGTTTTATATATCTGAATATTAAACTAATGCAGGTGAAAATGAGCTGAAATGCAAGTTGCAGGTTGCATTATAATTTCATTCTGGCCATTTTCCTGGAGACTGTAGATTTGTTGACCCCCAAGACTGCAGCAATTTGTTCCTGGGTAGCATTATTATTCCTCCCCAGTCTCACAACTTGATCCGGATCTATGTCGGGTGAAATACCTTCGAGTTTCTTAACGATGATCTGGAAATTGGTAAAGAAATAATCCATAATGCATATTGCTTCCTCTACGGTTTCCAGGCCTATTTTTAGACGAAATTCAGGAGTAGCTGACTCTTTCATCAGATGTGTTAGGATAACGAGCTTGTGGATGTTTATTTGGGCTTTAGCCAAATATCCTTTCTCTATTTCTTTCGATTTTTCCTGCAGATGAATCAGGTCTTGGGTATATTGAAATAACCTGTCTTCTGCTTCTGGAGTGCAGGTTAGAACCAGCGGATCTTTTGTTTCTGAATCCTCAACAAGCTTTCGATATTCCATCATTCTTAGCAGGTTATCCGAATACCGATTTAAACAGTCTTGTCCAATAGGAAACCTGGAAAGCTTTGAATTGTGCGTTAATTTAGGCGTGAAAAAGAGGCGATCTGTTAATCCGCTTTCTAAATTACCTCCTGAAAAGATTTTCGGGATAAATTCTTGCTGTATGGAACCCATAAGGACAGGATAAGATTTCGATAATCGGAAGCTTTCGGTTGTTTTTCTTACTATGTCGACAAATTTGTTGGTGTTTCCTTGCAACAAAAGTGTCCGCCAGCCTGGGCCATCCTTGCTTGAAGGGTTACTCATTTTTTCAATTAAGTGATATAGTTCATCCATCAAAATTCCAAGGGAAAAGGGATTATGAAAATGCTTAAAATAAGCTGCTTCAATGGTGGCATCCTGGATAAACAATTGTTTCCTCCCTTTTGGCTCCTCATGTCCGTCCTGCAAAGATCTCTCTCGAAATTCCTGATACTGCAAATCATCATACTTCTTCAATGGTTCAGTGGCTAAATCCATAGCAGGGGATTTTACGTCTCCCCTGCTACCTATAATAGCCGCATAGATATTGCCATAGTTAGAATATCCCATGGCATCCAGCCGAATTGCTAGACCTGCAGTATTACTGAAGGCAAAAAGTATAGCTGTCAATAGGTACTCTTTGGGTATTCTTTTATGTTCAAAAGCTTCATTTATTAGCGTTCGGATGTATGGAGGCATAATTGCTATAATTTGATGAAGTTGTCTTACAGCCTTATCTTCCAAGCTAAAGCTATTTTCCAATATTGCCTCCTCAATGTCCTTTAGACTGTCTAGTTCCATGGCGGCAAAAACTTAAGGTGGACGATTTCTTGCAATTTAGTGTCAAAATAAGCCGGGGCACCGTCAGCTCGTGCATTCATGTTCCTAATCAAGATGTATCTTTGGCTAATTCGGTCGGCCAATTTTTGAAAATCGCCCTTTGTTACCGGCTTATTTTCTTCCTTGATAAATATTGACTTCCCCACTTCAGTAACAACATTCGCTATAGTTGCATTTCCGATTCCTGCCATAGAAATCCCTTCTTTTTGAGGCTTGTCTGTCGGTGCTTTTAAACCCATATCAGGTTTTGCTGGAGATAGTCTGTTTTTACGTTTGTGGGAGTTGACTCTGCAGCTGTTGCTGCAGAATCTTTGCTTATATCTCCTTTTGGGTACATATGTTTTGGCGCAGTAGTCGCACGTATATAGGTATTTGTCCATGATTATAAATTAAAGTAACGTTAGGTTAACGACAACTTTGACTCCCAGCCCAAAGTCTAAGAAGTAGCACGGTGCTTTGGTCTTAGGATCGGAAACGTAGGAGATTGGATTGTCAGAACCATTATATATGGGATTTGCCTTGCCGTAGATGCGATTTGTTGTCTCATGTAATTTTACAACCTCGGTGATTAATTTAATACCCGCTTCTTCTACATCTCCTATGGCATCAAATTCTTCAATACAGTCTTTGCTACAAAAGTGTTCTACTGAATCTAAAAGATGTTCAGGTATGTTATGAGGTTTGCAGCAGTTTTCGCAAAGCTTGCTCATGCAGCTAGTGCATAGAGGCAATAAATTATCTTTAGAATAAAATTTGCCGCATTTATCACAGTTTAATGATGTTTTTGTTGTCTTCATGATTTGTTTTTTTTGAATTAGAATCGTCGATTTTGATGTAGGTATTCGGCTGCTTTAGATTTTGCCGAAGTAGGAGTAGAATTTTCCAAAGTGTTTTCTCCCTTTTTTAACCAATTAATTAAGGCGGCTCGAGAGAAGAGCAGTTTTTTCCCCTGTTTAAAAAAGGGAATTTCATTCCGGTGAGTTTTGCCGTAGATAGTTGCCGGACTTAAGTCCAAGAGCTTTGCAGCCTGTTTGGCATTTAGGATGTCTTCCTGGTTGTTTTCTTCAAAATCCCTTTTCGCAAATTCATAATAGAATCGAGCGATTTTTTTCATGTCTTCATCTTCGTAAAATGGTCCTTTTTTCATTGTTTAGATTTTTAATGATTAATGATTTCTGAAACAAGAGTAGGACATATCTGCAGGACTGGATATAACCATGGATTACCCATGGAAAACCCCTGGATTTTTACAAAAAGTTGAATTTGAATAATTTATATGGTGATTCGGGAGAAAAAAAACACAAAAAAACCAGCTAATATGGATTAGCTGGTTTGTATTTGTTGTTTGATTTAGTTTTTTAAATCAGGTTTTACTTTGTATCATTTTGATTTCTGCTTTTATTACTGGCATATTCAATTTTTCTAATCTATTTATTAGG